>DATHYN010000476.1:0-6739 GCA_035459145.1 Anaerolineae bacterium
TCCGTCACTAACCGCAAATACTTCTTGCTCGGAATACGCCACATCTCGGCCGCCCGCTCACTAAACGAAATCCAAGCCGATGATAATGTTGGTGACCCCTTATACGACGCTAACTCAATCGCCGTATGCCACACATTATCAATCGGCGCATACGCCTGATCCGGCACCCGATTATGATCATGGTACACCTTCAAAAACGCTAAAAACTCTTCACTATAACTACGAATAAAATCATCCGCCACTTCACTATAAACTTGCTTAACTGTCTGAATCGTCTCTAAAATCAAATCTTGTAACGATAATTTCCAACCCACTTTCGTCAAAATGTTCGCCTGCAACCGTAACCGATGCGCATGATCGCTCAACTGATCACGTAACGCCAATGATGTCGCTTGGGCAATCATTGGATGCATCTCCTCATCCGCCTTCTCAAACAAAGCCACAATCAACTCTGGCCGTCGCGTACACACCTGAATATACAGTTTAAGCAACACCTCATGCCGCATTTGCAACGCAATATCCCCCAATAAATCTCGGCCCACAAACACAATATCCTCAAAATTCGCCACCATCGTCTCTAACAAACGCCCTCGAATCGGCAAATCATGATGTAAAACCTTATTCAAATAAGCAAAATGCCCTTTTTCTATCACATCCGGTATCCCATGCTGCAATACAAATGTAAACGCCTGCAAAAACAATTCCGGCGACTCATCAGCTGAACTCGGCAACAACGCCGTTAATGGCACCTTTTTATGGTTAGCTGATGGGCGAAATAGAATCCTCTGTAACTGAAACCACGTCGCCACCTGATGGACCTTCATATACTCGCTCAATACCGGATGATATAAAATGCGTTTAAGGTGGTCGATTGGCAAATCATGCTTCAAAATATCATGAATAAGCGGCCCGCTCAAATCAACCCCATCCATCTTTTCGACTTGACTCGCTAATAACTCTAAATACACATTAAATAACCGCTCTTCATCAGCGCTTAACTGCAATAATGCATCATATAAATTAGCAAACGTCCTTTCCGGATTCGGATTCAACTCGTCTAACCGCTCTTGCGCCATCTCTAAAATTTTCTGCGCATCTTTATCCGTCACCGTATCAAAGTAACTATGTGTCCGTATCAAGGGAATATTTTCTTGACAACAATATGCAATCGCCGCCGCCAAATAAACAACTAATTCCCGACTATGCGTCTCTTCATGCAAATCATCAAGCAAATCTAACAGGTCAGCAATACCCCGCTTCCCTAACGCCACCTCCAACATCGTTAATTCCAATTGGTTCCGATAAATAAACTCGGCCAACTGCACATCACGCCCCCCCCTCCCACTCAACTCACCCTTAATCCCCGACGTCCGATGCAAAATATCAACCCACGTAAATTTCAAATCCAAATAACGCCGCAACCACGCCATATACTCTGTATTCGACTGATTATTGCTACTACTCGTACTAATCGTCTTATGTCGTAAACTTAATGTCGCATGTTCTTGGGTCAATGGTTGTTGAATATGCGCCAAAATCTGCGCCGGCACCCGATTAGGGTCCGGTACCGTAATCGAAAAACTTAACCACGGCCGACACGCCGGCGGCAACATAAACGAAATCCCCTTCACAAAATCTAAAACCACATCCGTCGGCACATCTTCATCAGTAATTACAATTGGAATATTCCGCAACACTGTTTGCATGACATCCAGCGCTAACTGCAATGAATACACCTGTACCAAACGGGTCACATGCGCCGCCTCACGCTGAATCGGATGTGGCCGTGGGGGCATTAACAACGGGGCAAAGCCCACTGGTTTCGTAAATGTCTCCAATTTTGAAAATTGATCGAAAATCCGATGATAATGCCCCCGCAACGCCACAAACTCATGATAAGGAACCAAAATGTAATGCCATTGGCAATATGGTTTGCCCCCACCCGCTTCAGTTCGCTTCATTTTTACCAAAGCAGTATAGGTAGTCGCTGTATTTGGCATCTGTATTTCGCTAAAACAGCTAATATTTTCAGCGACGGTTGTTACTTCAGAGGGGCTGCCAACGGCCGTTGTCTTAAATATCCGCCGACAAACCTCATCATCCAAACCAGCCGTCTTACCCAAGACCATATAACTACTTGCTTTCTCTGCCTGAGAATCAATTAACCGACCGTAAATGAACTGTTCAATCTTGGTAACCTTCGACATCATTTCTTCCCACTTCTTTCATAATTAAAAGGGCTAATTAAAATCTATAAAACCTTGGTGACAATCTCTCAATTGATTTAGACAATATAATCACCCCTATTGTCTAGCTAACCCCCTAATATGTCAAATTAAAAAGCCACCCCCACTATCAACAAAATTTGCACCATTCTCTTATCATTCGTACAATCAAACCCAATTAATTAAATTGTTAAATCAAAAGAGTTCACACTTTTAAATTAACAGCTTCAACGTATTAAACCGCATATTTTCGAAATTAAATATGGAAATTATTTAGTTTAATACAGTTAATGCACGAATAGGAAACCCTTACAATGATTTCAAACCTCCTTGAAAAAGCACGTTGGTACTCATTCCGATGTCAACATCTCAACCAAAACAGTGAGGATATCCTTCATACCCTACATCATGTTATCGGTATACATAGCGAACATCCCACCGCCCCCCTCTCTCTTCTTGCTCGGACAAAAAACTTTGCCGCCAAAAAGTTTTTTGACCTAGAAGACCAACACCAAATTCTACGCCTGCCCGCCATGCGCGATCATACCCACATTTTCCCTAATGATACCGCCCATCTCCCATTTACCGCCACCGAACAATTCACCAAATTACCCGAATACCGTCACCTTCTCCATAACAAACTGATTACCCCAGAAATATATGAGCAATTTAAAACCCGCATCCTTGATCTTACCCAAAAACCAATTAGTACCCATGACCTCCGCCTAGCTCTTGATGACCCCCAAGCCCATATCGGCACCATTGTCACCACAATGTTCCGTGAAGGGCTCCTCCTTCAAGTCGTCCCGCATAGCCTCCGTGCCAACACCTTCCGCTATGTCAACACTGAATCTTGGCTCGGCCACCCCCTCCCCACCACCACTACCCAAGCCGCCCTCCAATGGCTAGCCACCGCCTATATCCATAGCTATGGCCCCGTTCGTATCGCCGACTTCCAATGGTGGGCCGGTATCTCCCTCGAACGTGCCACCCAAGCTTTCGCCACCATCGATACCATCTCCCTCCATGACCCTGACCTCACCGATATCTACTATCTCTTACCCGATGCCGAAGAAACATTCTACAACATATCTCCTCTCCCCGCCGATACCATCACCCTTCTTCCTCATAATGATTGCTATCTTCTCGGCTACCCCCCAGACACACCCTCCCGCTTCGTCACCCCCACCGTACAAAAAAAATTGTATGACCATCGTGACCAATCTCATGGCGCCATCCTCGTCGCCGGCCTTGTCGTCGCTAGCTGGTCAATCCGTTTCACCAGCGGCTACCATGCCAATGTCACTATCACCCCTTTCACCCCCCTCCCTGATTACATCCAAAAGACATTGGTCGTTCGCTTTTCCCAATTAGCCAAATTCCTTGGTGCCGATACAACCTCTACCGAATACCAACCTATCTAAACCTGATTTCGACAATTCCCCTCCCTTCCCAACGTCATTTCGAGCGCAGTTCAATCCGCCCCATACTCGACAATCCCCACCCCTAAATCAAGGATTGAACGAAGTCGAGAAATCTCCCCTAACAACACATGAACCAACTCATCCACAGGTTTAATTTATTATCGGACTCAGGTTATCTAAACAAAGGCCAAAACGTAGTCAAAGGAACTCTGTTCTACTTAATACAAAAAAGCATTAACCTTACCCACGGTCTCAATCTCTATACTGCCATACGGTTCAAAAGATTCTCTCACAGGCAATAACTCCCGCGTCGCCGCTGATAACAACAAACGCCCCGGCAAACCAGTTGCTTCCAAGGCATCCGCCACCACCACCGTCTCCCCCCACAAATCATAGGCAAACTTCTTTTGTCCCACCACACCCGCAATCACTGGCCCTGAATGCATCCCCATTCGAATCCCCAACTGCTTAGACACTAACCCCTCACGATGCAACCGCTGAAATTCAGCCAACATCGCTTGCGCCAAAGCAAATATCGCCCCCGCATGATCCTCTCGCGGTAAAGGCAACCCGCCAGCAACCATATAAGCATCCCCCAATGTCTTAATCTTTTCCAATTTATGCTCGGCCACCAACCCATCAAATGCCGAAAATATGATATTGATCGTCTCAATCACCTGATCCGAACTATTCTGAGCCGTAAAATGCGTGAAATTAACCAAATCAGCAAATAAAATCGTCACACTCTCATGATACTTACCAATCGTCTGACGCCCCTGCTTCAACTCCTCCGCTACTGGCGCTGGCAAAATACTCAATAACAACCGCTCTGATTTTGCCTTCTCTTCCTCAATCTTCTGCAAATAAACCTTTTCCAAATCTAACAAACGCTTGCTTTCCAACGACGCCTGTATTCGCGCCTGTAACAATGTCTGATTAAACGGTTTCGGTAAATGATCCGTCGCCCCCATCTCAATACAACGCACCACACTATCAACATCATCATCAGCCGAAATTACGATAACGGGTAACAAACGTAACTTCTCATTCGCTTTCATCCGTGCCAATACTTCAAACCCATCACAGACTGGCATATATAAATCTAATAAAACCAAATCAAATGTCTGCTCTTCTAAATAAGCCAACGCCTCCTCCCCATTCTCTGCCAAAACCACTTCATGACCACTGTTCACTAAATTTGTTTGCAAAATAATCCGATTTAAAGAATCATCATCAACAACCAATATAGTAGCACTAAAGTTTGACATGCCGCCAGATATTTCCTTTGCTTATTCAGGCTTTAAAGCTGGTAAAGTAAACCAAAATGTACACCCTTCTCCCTCAACACTCTCTACCCCAACACCCCCACCCAACTTGGTCACAATCCGCTCCACAATCGATAACCCTAAACCATGTCCTTCCGCTTTCTTACTCTCAAATCGCGTGAAATCTGTAAATAATTGCTCTTGTTGCTCTTCCGTTAACCCCTTCCCATTATCTCGTACCCAAAAACGAACCATCCCACCATCAACCATCTCGCCCCCCACCTCAACTAATGGCGGTTCACCCCCATACTTAAACGCATTACTAATATAATTTGTCCATACCTCTTCAATCCATGGCCCATAACCAACCGCTAACGGCCATGAGTCTGGCCCCTTAATCACACCCCCGCACTGCTCTTGAATATATTGTAACCGTGATTCCACCTCGTAAACAATATAATCCATATCTAACGGCTGTGGCTCAGGCTGCTGATCACGTAAACTAGCTAACAACAGCAACGCATTAATAATGCTCACCATCCGTCGACCATTACGCACAATCATCCCCAAATACCGCATCCCCTTATCATCAAGCACATCTTCATACCGCTCCATCAACATCTCCCCCATCCCAATCACAGGTGCTAATGGTGTCTTCAAATCATGGGCCACAGTTCGCGCAAACGCATCCAACTCTTTATTCTGTGCTTGCAAATCACGCGTATACGCTTGTTCCATATCAACTAACCGCTTATGCATCAATGACGCATTAATCCGCGCTCGTAAAATAGTCACATTGAACGGCTTCGTCAAATAATCCATCGCCCCCATCTCAATACAACGTACAACATTATCAATGTCATCCGTCGCCGAAATCACAATCACCGGAATATGTCGTCGCTGCTCATCCTGCTTAACCTGCTCCAACACTTCATACCCAGAAACTTTGGGCATAACCAAATCTAACAAAATAACATCAACATCATTACTCTTTAACTGCTCTAAAGCCGCCTCCCCATCACTAGCCAAAATAACAGTGTGCCCATCTTCTTGCAAAAATGTTGATAACAATATTCGGTTCAGCATGTCGTCTTCGACAACTAATACATTACTCATAAGCTAAAGTGTAACATTAAAACTTCTTTGTTGCTAGTCGTTTTAAAGATCAGTTACAACCATCAAATTTTCGTCCCGCGATTAGGCCAAACAATATAATTCATGTATAATACAAGCACGTTTACCCAAATCCCTTTTACAAACACAATAATTCACATTTAGATTGATGGAGGATTTTATGTCTCAATCTTTTCAGCGTCCCTCCCGACGCTTTGCGCTAGCTATCTTCGCTAGCACAATTTTATTTTTGGCCGCCATTCTCGCCTTTTCCCCCGCCCAAGCCGCCCCCACTACGACCAATAACCTCGCTTCGATGGTTATCATTAATGAGGTCGTTCCTAAAGGTACCGAATGGATCGAACTCCATAACGGTGGCGATACAGACCAAGATTTAACCGGTTGGTATCTTGCCCATACCGATACCACAGTCACCGAAACTTTATCTGGTAACTTACCAGCTGGTGGCTACACAACCATTACCACCATTCTCGCTCTCGAGAACAGTGGTGACGGCGTCTTTCTTTATGACAATAATGGCACCCTTATCGATGACATGCATTACGGCATCAACGGCTCGGCCCCCCTCGCCATCACCGGCCAATCCATCGCCCGCGTCCTCGATACCGATACCAACAACGATGCCAACGACTGGAACATCGACCCCACCCCCACCGATGGCGCCGCCAATGACGTCCCTGGCGTCAACTTA
>DATHYN010000477.1:0-20207 GCA_035459145.1 Anaerolineae bacterium
TGCGGGGGGCGATTGCTAAACTAGAGTCGTTGGGGGCAGAGGTGCGGGAGATTCATCTGCCGCATACGGCGTATGCGTTGCCGGTTTATTATTTGGTGGCGACGGCCGAGGCGAGTGCTAATTTAGCCCGTTATGATGGGATTCGGTATGGGCAACAGCAGGTGGGGGGTAGTGTGGTGGAGACGGTGAAGCAGACGCGGGCGCAGTTTGGGGCCGAGGTGAAGCGTCGGATTATGTTGGGGACATATGCGTTGAGCGCTGGTTATTATGATGCTTATTATGGTAAGGCGTTAAAGGTGCGGACCTTAATTAAACGTGATTTTCAAGAGGCGTTTAAGGAAGTGGATGTGATTGCATCGCCAACAAGTCCGACGACGGCGTTTAAGCTAGGGGATAAGGTGGATGATCCGTTGAGTATGTATTTAGCTGATATTTTAACATTACCATTAAATTTAGGTGCAGGCTGTGGTTTATCGGTACCATGCGGTTTTGATAGTCAAGGGTTACCGATTGGTCTACAATTAATTGGGGACACTTTACAAGAAGGAACCATTTTAAATGCTGCTTATGCGTATGAACAGACATCGGAGTGGCATCAACAACTAGCACCTATCTAAGTGCATTAAACGACATACTGTCGACATTTACGCTTGAAAATATGTCGTTTAATGCTTGGAAGTTGTTAAACAAGAAGGGCGAAATCTTTTAGTTAAACAACTTAAATAAACGGAGAACCAAGATGAAAGTAATAATTCCTATGGGAGGGCTAGGGACACGGATGCGTCCCCATACATGGAGTCGGCCAAAATCATTATTGAATGTGGCGGGTAACACCGTTATTGGACATATTTTGGATGAGTTGGCTGAGGTGACAACAGATGAAGTGATATTTGTGGTGGGGTATAAGGGGGATGAGATTGAAGCGTGGATTCGGGAACATTACCCGCATTTGAACGCTCATTTTGTGATCCAAGAAGAGGCATTGGGGCAAGCGCATGCGATCTGGTTATGCCGCGAGTTTTTGGATGAACAAGATGTGATGATCTGTTTTGGGGATGGGGTGATTAAAGCGGCGTATGAGGAGTTAGGGCAACAACCAGAAGCGGATGCGGTCTTTTTGGTGGAAGAAGTAGAGGATCCGAGCAGTTTTGGGGTGGTGGCATTGAATGAAGCGGGGAATATTGTCGAGTTTATCGAGAAGCCGGATGATGATAAGTATCGGTTAGCGATTGCGGGGGTGTATTGGTTCCGTGATGGGAATTATTTGATGAGAGCATTAAAGCGGGTGATGGAAGAGGGTTTGCAGACGAAAGGGGAGTATTATTTAGCGGATGCGTTTCAAGTCATGTTGGGTGAGGGCGGCAAATTGCGGACGCAGGTGGTGTCGGCATGGTTAGATGGGGGCAAGCCAGAGAATATATTGTATACGAATAAGCGTTTGTTAGGGATGGGGGGGTATGAGACGAAGGATGCGGTGGAGCGGAGTTATGTCGAGGATTTCACGGTGTTGCCGCCGGTGTATATTGATGAAACGGCCGTTATCGAAAACGCCGTCATCGGACCGTATGTGTCGGTGGGGGCGGGGGCGGTGATACGGCGGGCGGTGGTGCGGAATAGCATCATTGATGATGACGCGGTGATTAGTGATTGTGTGTTGGATGGGGCGTTGGTTGGTGAGCGGGCGGAGGTGATTGGCCGAGGGTCGGCTTTGTTTGTGGGTGATGATGCCCAAATAACATTATAGAGGAAGATAGCAATGAACAAATTTATTTCGCAACGGGTGGCGCAAACGCCCCCATCTGGTATTCGTAAATTTTTTGATATCGCGGCCACGATGAAGGATGTTATCTCCTTAGGGATTGGTGAGCCTGATTTCGTGACGCCGGCACCGATATTAGAGGCGGGGCGGGCATCGTTGACACGAGGGGAGACGGGTTATACGTCTAATAGTGGGACGGTTGAATTGCGACAAGCGTTGAGCACGCATTTGAATAAGTTGTATCAGGTTGATTATAGTGCGCTTACTGAGATTTTGGTGACGGTGGGGGTGAGTGAAGCGTTGTATTTGGCGATGACGGCGATTTTGGATCCGGGGGATGAAGTGATTATTCCGGAACCGTGTTTTGTGTCGTATGCGCCGGAGGTGTCGTTTGCGGGGGGCAAGCCGGTGACAGTGCCGACGTATGTGAAGGATCAGTTTCAGGTGCGTGGGGCGGCGATTGAAGCGGCGATTACGCCGAAGACGAAGGCGATTTTGTTGGGTTATCCGAATAATCCGACGGGGGCGGTGATGACGCGGGAGGTGATGGCCGAGATTACGGCGGTGGCCGAGGCGCATGATTTGGTGGTGATTTCAGATGAGATTTATGATCAGTTGGTGTATGGGATTGAGCATGTGTGTGTGCCGACGTTGCCGGGAATGCGTGATCGAACGATTTTATTGGGTGGGTTTAGTAAAGATTACGCGATGACAGGGTGGCGGATTGGGTATGTGTGTGCCTCACCAGATTTGTTGGGGGCGATGCGGAAAGTACATCAATATACGATTATGTCGGCACCGACGATGGGACAAGCGGCGGCGGTGGTGGCGTTGACGGAGGGGGCGAAGTATGTGGAGCAGATGCGGTCAGAGTATGATCGGCGGCGGCGGTTGATTGTGGATGGGTTTAATACGTTAGGCTTGGATTGTTTTGAGCCACGGGGGGCGTTTTATGCGTTTCCATCGATTGCCAAGACGGGGATGACGGGAGATGAGTTTGCGATGACGTTGCTGGATGAGCAAGAGGTGGCGTTGATTCCGGGTGAGGCGTTTGGGGAGAGTGGTCGCGGTTTTGTGCGGGCGGCGTATGCGCAATCGTATGAGAAGATTGCGGAGGCGTTGAATCGGATTGAGACGTTTATGCGGAAGCATGGGTAGGTTAGTGGGGGGGGAGGTTGGTGGGTAAATGTGTTTCGTTGGTGTTAGGCGCTGGTTTGATGATGTTTGATGGATTTGGACGCAGATTTTGGGGATTTGGCAGATTTTTTTGTTGGTGCGTAGAGGATGGGTGTTTAGTTGAACGGTACGGGCGAGATTAAATACCTTTAATTGTTTATGGAAGATATGGAGAGGATTGGCTAATGACGAAGTATGAAGCAGTAATTGGGTTAGAGATTCATGCGGAGATGATGACGGCATCGAAGATGTTTTGTGGTTGTCGGGTGGTGGATAGCGTTGAGGCCGAGCCGAATACGGCGGTGTGTCCAGTTTGTTTAGGGATGCCGGGGATGTTACCGGTGATTAACAAGCAGGCGATTGAGTTAGCGATGCGGGTGGGGTTGGCGTTGAATTGTGAGATTCAACCGTATAATGTGTTTGCGCGGAAGAACTATTTTTATCCTGATTTGGCTAAGAGTTATCAGATTAGTCAGTATGAGGAGCCGATTGCGGTGAATGGGTGGTTGGACATTGATTTAGAGGATGGGGAGAGGAAGCGGATACGGGTACGGCGGGTGCATATGGAGGAGGATACGGGGAAGTTGACGCATGTGGCCGAGGGAGGGGAGCGGCATTCGTTGGTTGATTATAATCGGGCGGGGGTACCGTTGTTAGAGATTGTATCGGAACCGGATATGAGGTCGGTGGAAGAGGCGCGGGCATATGCGACGAAGATTCGGCAGATAGTGCGGTATTTGGCGGTGAATACGGGGGATATGGAGAAGGGGGTGATTCGGTTTGAGTCGAATGTGAGTGTGCGGCCGAGGGGGAGTGATGAGTTTGGGACGCGGACAGAAGTGAAGAATTTGAACAGTTTTCGGGCGTTGGTGGGGGCGACGGCGTATGAATTGGTGCGTCAAGCGGAGGTAATTGATGGTGGGGGGAAGATTGAGCAGGACACATTGGGTTGGGATGAGAGCAAAGAGGTGACATTTAGTCAGCGGAGTAAGGAAGATGCGCATGATTATCGCTATTTTCCGGAGCCGGATTTGCCACCGTTGCAGATTGAAGCGAGTTGGATAGAAGCGGTGGGGGCGTCATTGCCGGAGTTGCCTGAAGCGAAGATGGCGCGGTATGAGGCGGAGTATGGGTTGGGGGCGTATGAGGCGGGAGTTTTAACCGAGGAGCGGCCGGTGGCGGAATGGTTCGAGGCGGCGGTGGCGGCTGGTGGTGAGCCGAAGCAGGTGGCGAATTGGGTTTTGAATCATTTATTTAGTTTGATGAATGAGGCGAAGTTAGGGATTGAGGAGATTAAGGTCGGGCCGGCGCAGTTGGTGGGGTTGATTGGGTTGGTGGAGAAGAAGACGATAAATAGTAATACGGGTAAGGATGTGTTGGCGGCGATGTTTGCGACGGGGGCGGAGGCGGCCGAGATAGTGGAGAAGAAAGGGTTGGCGCAGATTTCGGATACGGATGCGTTGGCGGCGATGGTGGCGCAGGTTTTGGCGGACAATCCAGATAATGTGGCTCGTTATTTAGAGGGACAGACGAAGTTGCAGGGATGGTTTGTGGGGCAGGTGATGAAGGCGTCGCGAGGGAAGGCAAATCCAGGGGTTGTCAATCAGTTATTGGCGGCGCAATTAGCTGAGTTGGCGAATTCGTAGGGTAGTAAGTAAAAATCCAGATAGTTTGTGTACAAATATAATCGCCTAGTAGAGGTGATTGGTAAGAAAAAGTGATAAAACCTTTTGGAAATTAACTTAAGTGCTTTGTAAACAAAGTTTTTAATACTTCTTCAGTCTGGTGGAAGTTGAGAAAGCTTATGTTACGAAGTATTAAGTGAATTAACGGGCTTATTGCCTAAAATTCACGAACAATCATTGATTTTGTGGTATGATTGGGTAGGCCATTCTTTGTTGATGGCTATATGTTCGGTAACATAAGCATAAAATATTCTAAAACCAAGTAGATTCATCAAAGGAGATTACACGATTATGAAGAATATGAGGAGAGGGTATTTATGGGTGTTGCTGGCTATTTGTTTGATGGGTTGTGGTGGGGGCGGGGGTGAGGCGTCGGCGACGCCGACGCCGGTGGAGAAGCAGACATTACGTTTTCATAATTGGGACACCTATATTGATCCGCAAATCATAGCTGATTTTGAGGAGAAATATCATGCTGAGGTTGAGTATACGATTTATGATTCGGATGAGGATATGGTTTCGGAGTTGCGGGAGGGGCAAACGTATGATTTAGTGGTGCCGTCTGATTTTATTGTCCAGATTTTGCGGGAGGAGAATTTATTACAACAGTTAGATTCATCGTTATTGCCTAATCTTGACAATTTAGACGAGCGGTTTCGGAATTTGATTTATGATCCGGGGAATCGTTATTGTGTGCCGTATCAGTGGGGGACAGTTGGTATTGGATATAACAAAGAAGCGATTAATGGTGAGTTGAATGCATGGAGAGATATTTTTCAGGATGAGTATAAAGGGCGGATCGCGTTTTTGAATGATTATCGGACGGGGATGGGGATTGCGTTGATTATTTTGGGGTATAGTCCAAATACGACAGATGGGCAACAGATTGAGGAAGCGGTGGCGTGGTATAAGGAGCATAATAGTTATATAGGTAATTATACAGGGGATAATGGACAAGATTTATTAGTGGAGGGGGAGTATGATATTGTATTAGAGTGGAGTGGGGATATTTTTCAGGTGATGGCCGAGCATGATAATATTGGTTACTTAATTCCTAATGAAGGATCGATTGTGTGGACAGATAATATATGTATACCGACGAATGCGGATAACCCAGAGTTGGCGCATCAGTTTATCAATTATTTATTGGAACCTGAGGTAGGGGCGCAGTTATCGGAGTATGTACAATATGGGTCGCCGAATAAAGAATCGGTGGCGTTGTTGCCGGCGGCCGAGCGGGATAATATGGCAATATATCCATCGGAAGAGGTACGAGATCGATTATATTATCTGTTTAATGTTGATCAGGTGACGGATGCGGCTTATCAGCAAGCGTGGGCAGATATATTGGTACATCATTTGAATCAGTAAGGGGATGATGGTGGAAAAGTATGGGTGAAAATTTTCGATATGACAGTTGTTAGGGGAATGGTTTATAATAGGGTAGACTATTTAAAAAATGATAGCTAAATTGTTTCGTACTTTGGTAACAAAGTGAGTAGAAAAGTGATAATGGTATGTTAAATTCCTTCTTCAAACAGTTTCGTTCGATTCGAGTTCAAATCCGATTTGGGTTTGGTATTTTATTGTTGTTGTTAGGAATGATTTTGGCGATCAGTTTTCTGTCAGTGTCACAGTTGCAGACGACATTTGAGGAGACGGTCACGGAGGCGAGCCAAATTCGAGAGTTAAGTTTGGGGATTGAGAATGACTTTTTGTTGGCGCGGGAGCATGAAGCGAATTTTTTGAATAGTTGGCGCGTTGTGGGGTTTGAGGTGGTGGCGGCGGAGGAAGTGCCGGCAAATGAGGCGAATTTAGCGGCGGCGCGGCAGAAGATTGAAGAATTAAAAGAGTTGGTGGGGAATAGTAATGAACCTGAGTTTGTTGATTTAGCTGATACGATTGAAGAGTTAAGCCCGTTATTAGATGAGTATGAGCGGGCGTTTCAGGCAACCGTTGATAATATTGGGGCGCGGAGTCAGACCGATAGTGTGCAAAGTATTATGCGTAATGAGTTAGAGTCATTGCAGGCGAGCGCGGAGCTGTTGCCTAATCCTGCATTTTATCGGATTGTGTTGCAGATAGAGGCGAATGAGCAGGCGTATTTGGGGACGTCGCAACAGCAGTATAGTGATAGTGTGCGCTTATTGACAGGGCAGTTTAAGCGATTGGTGGAGACGAGTGCGCCGAGTGCGGTCACGATTGGGACGACGAATATTTCTGAAGAGTTGATATCGCGGATGGATTTATATGCCAGCTCTTTTCAAGAGTTGGTGGCGTTAGAAGAGGCGATTCGAGCGAATAGCAATTTGTTTCGTGATGTGACGAGTGATATTCGGACGTTTACGAGTGATATTGGGACAGCTGGGGCGAGTATTTTTGCGGAGGCGCAGCGGAATTTGGTGGCGATTGGGGCGAACAGTCGTACATTGTTGGCGGTAACGGGGACGTTGGCGATTGTGATAGGGTTTACATCATCGTATTTGTTAGCCCGACAGATTTTGAGACCATTGAGCCAGTTGAATGAAGCGGCGGAAAAGATTGGGGCGCAGAATTTTGAGGAGAAGGTCGAGGTTTCGGGGGCGGAGGAGTTTTCGGTATTGGCGAATACATTTAATCAGATGACGCAGCAGTTGCGTGATGTGTTAACGGGACTAGAACAGAGGGTGCGTGAGCGGACGCGAGCGTTAGAAGCGAGTGCTGATGTTAGCCGGAGTTTGTCAACGATATTGGATCCGCAGCAGTTGATTATTGAGGTTGTGGAGAAGATTAAGACGGCATTTGATTATTATCATGTGCATATTTATTTGTTGGATGAGAGTGGTCGGCGGTTGAACATGGTAGGGGGGACGGGACATGCGGGACGGCATATGTTGGCGCAGAAGCATAGTTTGCGAGTGGGGCAGGGGATGGTGGGCCGAGCGGCGGAGACGATGCAGCCGGTATTAGCGGCCGATGTACAACGTGAGCCGAACTGGTTACCAAATCCCTTATTACCGCAGACGAAATCTGAGTTAGCGGTTCCCATTGTTATTGGTGAGAAGTTGTTGGGGGTGTTAGATGTTCAACAGAATGAAGCGCATGGATTAGATGCGAGTGATATTAGTTTATTGCAGTCGATTGCAAATCAGGCAGCGATTGCGTTGAGCAATGCGCAGTTGTATGCGCAGACGCAACAACAGGTTGAGCGGGAAGCGATGATAAACGAGATTAATCAGAAGATTCAGGCGACGACTGATGTACGCACGGCGTTGCAGGTGGCGGTGCGGGAGTTGGGCCGAGCGGTTGGTAGTGGTCAGGTACAAGTGAGATTAGAGCAAAACGAACAGAAATAAGATGAGATAGAAATTAGGAAGGCATTGTTTTGATTTTGTGTTATCATAGGTTAGAACAGCTTATTCAAGGAACCATTTAGCGTACAAATAAGATGCAAGAGCAATATAAACAACGTGAAAAATTAGAGACACAACAAAGAACAAGCGCATTTCGGTTGGTAGCGTCTTTGTTGGGATTAACAGTTGCATCGTTAGTCGTGACTATAGGTTATAGTTTACGAGTAGATGGGGTATTTGATGCCCCCTTGATTTTGGTTATTTTATTTGTCGCTTATGTGGTTGCGTTGGTGTTGATTCGGCAGTCGTTTAATTTAAATTGGGCGATATTGGTTGTTTTATTAGGTTTATATGGGGGGATTGGCTATACATTGACGCAGTCGTCAGGTATTACTGTGGTGGGGTTATTATTGGTGACATTGGTCTCTTTGGCTATTGTGAGCCAATTAGCCGCGTCGTCTGTTTTCCTGATTTATGTTGTTGGTATTATTTTAGGTAGCGCGGGGTTATTGTTAGCTGATTTATTGTATTTTTCTTCAGCTAGGGATTCTGTGACGGAGTTTTATGTTCAGTATGGTTGGGGCGGGGTGGCGGTACTGACTTTGTTGGTTGCGTTTTTATTGGGGCGGGATTTTACTAATTACCCATTAAGAACGAAATTAGTATTAGCCTTTTTAATTGTGAGTTTGATTCCGTTGGGGGTGTTGGGTGGTATTCAGATCCAATCAACGCGAGAAGCGTTGATTGAAGGAGGGAATAAGGCGTTGGCAGGGGCAGCGACACAGACAGCGGCGCGGATTGATGATTTTTTGCTGGGGCAGATAGAAAATATTCGGGTTGAGTCTGGGTTAATAGGGGCGAATGATTATTTTTCTTTGCCTAGGGAGGAGCGGGCTGGTTCTGAGGAAGAGGCTGAGGTTATTGAGCTGTTGAAGGTGTTTCGCGATAAAGATCCGTTACGGATTCGTTCGTATGCGTTTATTGATTTGGGTGGGAATGTAATTTTGGCGTACCCGCCGAGTGCGTTGAGAGATGGGGGGCAAAATGTGGCCCATACTGATTATTTCCAAAAGGCATTAACTGGTTCACAGCCCTATATTTCATATGTGCAATTCCCAACTGAGAGCACGGTTGGGTTTTTCTATGTGAGTAGTGTTGTACGCGCATCTGATGGAGAGATTGTGGGGGTTATTCGGAATGAGTATGATGCAACTGTTTTCCAAGATTTAATTACGCGAGCGACGAGTTTGATTGGGGGGCAATCATTTGCCGCTTTGTATGATGATGAGTATTTGCATTTAGCGCATGGGAATGATGATGAGTTGCAGTATCGGTTTGTGGAAGCGGTTGATGAGGCGCGAATTGAACGGTTAAAAGAGGAGCGTCGTTGGCCGAATTTGCCGGTGGCCGAGGCATCAGCCAATTTGCCTGATTTAGCTAGAAATTTGGATGCGGCTAGCAGTGAAGATAATTTTGCGGTGCAAGCGGTAGCGGGTCAGCAGGAGTTAAATCAAGCGGCGGTAGCGACATTGAAAGAACAACCATGGTTGATTGTGTTTTATCAGCCGCAAGATAGTTTCTTGTTGTCAGTGGTAGCGCAAGTGCGCAGTTTGGTAACGTTGGTGTTAGGGGTAATTGTGGTTGTGATTTTGGTGGCGGTAGGCGTATCGCAACTATTGACCGCACCGATTATTCGTTTGAATGAGGTGGCGATTCAAGTAACTGGTGGTGATTTGAGTGCCCATGCTGATATTCAGTCTGGGGATGAGATTGGGACGTTGGCGTTGACATTTAACGAAATGACGGCGCAATTACGAGAGACATTAACAGGTTTAGAGCAGAGGGTTCAGGAGCGAACACGTGATTTGGAGACGAGTACAGCGGTGAGTCAGCGTTTGTCGACGATTTTAGATCCGGATCAGTTGATTGGGGAGGTGGCGGCACAAGTGCAGAAGGCCTTTAACTATTATCACGTGCATATTTATGTATTTAACAAACGGCGTGATTTCTTAGTGATGGCTGGTGGTACAGGTGAGGCGGGGCAAGCGATGTTAGCTAGTGGGCATCGGTTACGGGCTAATCAAGGGTTGGTGGGACGGTCGGCAAGTAATAACGCAGTTGTTTTTGTTGAGAATGTGCGTGTGGATGAGGATTGGGTGCCACATCCGTTGTTACCAGATACACAAACAGAGGCAGCTATTCCGATCTCAGTGGGGAATGATGTTATCGGGGTGTTGGATGTCCAGCATAATGTATTAGGGGAGTTATCGCGGGAACATTTGGCTTTGTTACAATCGATTGCGAATCAGGTGGCGATTGCCTTGCAGAATTCGCAATTATTTGCCCAATCACAACAGGTAGCGGAAACAGAAGCGATGAAGAATCGAATTTCGCAACGTATTCAGCAAGCAGATACGGTGGAAGCGGTATTGCAAGTGGCCGCGGAAGAGTTGGGTACGGCCTTAGGGGCGGCCAAGACACATATTGCCTTGGGTAATAAACAGATAGGTGGAGGGTCATCGTAATGGGTTTCTGGGATCGTCTGCAACAGTGGTTAGCACCACCTGTTTATGAAGAGATTAATGAACAGCGGGTGGGGCGGTTATTGAATGCGAGTGCATTGGCTGTTTTATTGGGAGCTGTTTTATTTGGGCTATTTGGGGTGGTGGCAAATATTAATCGGTTACCCTTTGTATTAGGGTTGTTAGCCGTATTTGCGGTGTTGAGTATTGTTACGTTGGTGTTGATGCGTAACGGTTATTTAGAGGTGGCCAGCTGGATTTTTGTGTTGGTGATATGGGGTGGTTTGACGGCGGGGACAGTGACGAGTGGAGCGGGGGTAAGAACGCCATTTTTTAATTTATATTTTGTAGCGATTGTTTTGGCGGGGGCGTTGTTGGGGTATCGGGGGACGATATTGACAGGGGTGTTAAGTGTATTGGTTGGTGGGGGATTGGTATTAGCGGAACAGCAAGGCGTTTATGTATCTGAGGTTAACACAATTCAGTTATCGTGGTGGATTGGGTTAATCATTGGCTTTGTGGTGGTGGGTTCCGTTTTGTATGTGACGATGAATGATTTCTTGAGTAGTTTGGTTAATTTAAAAGAATCGAATAGTAACTTAAGAGATATTCAACAGAACCTGCAAGAAAAAGTGGATGAAAGTACAAGGGATTTATCATTAGCGGTTGATGTGGCTCGTCGTTTATCACAAGTACGTGATTTAAATACGTTGTTATCGGAAACGGTGTTATTGGTACAGGAACGGTTCCAGTTGTATTATGTGCAAGTGTATTTGACGGATGAAATTCGGCGCAATTTGGTGTTGCGG
The DNA here is from genome assembly GCA_035459145.1 of Anaerolineae bacterium. Classification (GTDB taxonomy): domain Bacteria; phylum Chloroflexota; class Anaerolineae; order Promineifilales; family Promineifilaceae; genus DATHYN01. The sequence continues at coordinate 11,284 of DATHYN010000477.1, forward strand.
TCTGGGACAGGGAGTGTGGGGAATGATTTGGTGCAGAAAGGGCATCGGTTGACGATTGGGCCAGGGTCGATTAATGGGGTGAGTGCGGCGGAGAAGCGACCGGTGATTGTGTCTGATACACGGGATAGTCAAATTTTTCGGCCGAATCCGTTATTGCCGGATACACGGGCGGAGATGTCGGTGCCCTTGGTGGTAGGGGAAAAGGTGGTAGGGGTTTTAGATTTGCAGAATGATAAGCCCGGGTCATTATCGGAGGCGAATTTGCCGACATTTACGACCTTAGCGGGTTTGTTGGCGGTGGCGATTGAGAATGCGAAGTTGTTTAGTGAGACGATTGAGGCGCAGGCGGCGGTTGAGGCGCAGGCGCGGCGATTGACGCAAGAGGGGTGGCGCGAATTTTTTGATGGGATGCAATTGCCGGAGTATGTGACGTATACGCATGAATTAGAGGGGGTTGAGGCGGAGAGTGGCAGTGAGGGTGTGGTGCATGAGACGATTGAGCTAGCTGGGGGAGAAGTAGGGGAGATTGATGTGCATACGGCGGCGGGGCAAGAGCTCAATAATGAGCAGTTAGAATTGGTGCAGGCGGTGGGTGAGCAGGTTATTCAGCGGGTGGAAAATATTCGGTTATTGAGTCAGGCGGAGCGGTATCGGGCCGAGGCGGAGTTAGCGGCACGGCGATTGACGCGTGAGGGGTGGCAAACGTATCGTGAAGATAAAGCGGCATGGTTAGGGTATGTGTATGATCGTAATCGGGTGGTGCCCTTGCGGGTGCGGAGAAGTACGACACCAGCGACGCAGCAGGCGCCGTTAATGGTACGGGGGGAAGAGATTGGCAAATTGTCTTTGCATGAGGTTGAAGTACAAGACCAAGAAGAGTTTGATTTGATGTTATCGATTGTGGGGGAACAGTTAAGTGCCCATATTGAGAATTTGCGCTTGGCGGAGCAGACGGCGTTGGCATTAGCGACAACGGAAGAGCAAGCGGAGCGGCTAGCGCAATTAAATGAGATGGGAGCGGCGTTAGCGACGGCAACGAATATGGAAGAGGTGTATCGCTTGGCGGCGGAACAGATAGCGCCATTATTGCCGAATTATCGGACGACGTTAACTATTTTGGATGATAGTCGAGAGCAGTTAGATTTGCTTGTGTTGGAAGGGCGTGGGGCGACCGGGGTGGGGATTAAGATGCCGTTGGAGAATACATTGCCGAATGAGGTGATTAGCCAAGGGCGTTTAATTCTGATTGAGGATACATTGCAAAGTTTGCATACGGATGTTCAGGATTTGACGAAACAGGGGATTCGGTCGGTGGTAAGCGCGCCGTTGATTACGCGGGGTGGTATTATCGGGACGTTAAATGTGGGGAATGCTAATCCGAATGCGTTCAATGAGTCGATGCAGAACTTGGTACGACAGATTGCGGCGTTATTAGCGGCGACAATTGAAAGCCGGCGATTATTAGAGTTGACGCAACAGCGGGCCGAGCGGGAACGTTTGGTGAATGAGATTAGTCAACGAATTCAGAGTACGACGAATATGGAAAGTGCGTTACAGACGACGATTCAGGCATTGGGGGATGCGTTGCAGGCGAAATATACGCAAGTGCAGATATATGGTCAGGATGAAGCGGTATCGAATCAGGATGAGGTGGCAGCATGAGCAGTACCGAATCACATGACGTAAATGTGCAAGGTGGCGGCCGTTTGGAACGGTTTTTCCGATTGTCTATGGATATGTTGGGCATTATTAATGGGGATGGTTATTTGACGCAAGTCAACCCGGCGTTTGAGAAGCGGGTAGGTTGGGAGGCGGCGGCATTATTGGCGGAGCCATTGCTTTCTTTTGTGCATCCTGATGATGTAGAGATGACGGCGGCGGAGTTGGATAAGTTAATAGTAGAGAACAAAGCGGTTCAGTTTGAACATCGTTTTCGGCGGGGTGATGGGGCGTATAGTTGGTTGTTTTGGCAGGGGTCGCCGACGGGGGAGGGGGAAGTGTATGCGATTGTACGGGAAGTGACGGCGGAGCGGGCCGAGCGGTTGGCACGGGAGGCGGAGACGGCGAGTTGGCGGCAAAAAGCGGATGCGTTGGCGATGATTGCGGAAGTGGGGGCGGCGGCGGCGTCATTGCAAGATGTATCGACATTGCTGCAGAAGGTTTGTGATTTAAGTTTTAAACAGTTTGGGTTTTATCAAATCCTGATTTTCAAAATTAATGATATTCAGGGGTATTTAGAAATAGCGGCGGCGGCGGGGAAAGTGGCTGTGGCGCACGATGTAGAGTCGTTGCATATTCCGGTAACGCGGCAGAAATCGTTGATTGCGTGGACGGCACGGCAAGCGAAATCGGTGATGGTCAATGATGTTAGTCAAGATGAGCGTTATTTTTCAGCAGATATTTTACCAGATACGAAAGCGGAGCTGTTGGTACCTATTTTAGCTGGTACAGAGTTGTTGGGGGTATTGGATGTGCAGGCGGATGAAGTTGATGCGTTTAGCGAAGATGATTTGCAGATGATGCAGACATTGGCGACGCAGGTGGCGGTAGCGTGGCAAAATGCACGGACCCAAGCACGTTCAGAGCGAACGAAGGCCGAGTTGGCTGAGGTTAATCATAAGTTAGGACGGGAGAGTTGGTCAGCTTATTGGCAGGGGAGTCGTGGTGAGGGGGTAACGGTGGCGTATGAGCAAGATGAGGTCAAGTTATTGCCCGCATCGGGGGGGAAGGGGGTGGTAGAGAAGAGAGGTGATGTGGCGGCATTGGCGGAATCGTTGATTGTGCAGGGTCAGAGGATTGGGGAGTTGCAGTTGGCGGAGCCGACAGTGTTGGCGAATGAGGCGGAGGAGTTGATAACGGCCGTTGTCGAACGCCTCAGCTTACACCTCGAAGCGTTACGTTTATCAGAGCAGACGGAAAAAGCGTTAACGGATACTGAAGCGTTGTATGCTGGTAGTGAAGGGATTGTTCATGCGGATACAATGAGCGCGGTGTTGGAGGCGTTGGTGCAATCGACCGCTTTGCAGAGGCTTGATCGGGCTGATATTATGTTTTTTGATCGGCCGTGGCGGAATGAGCCACCCGATAGTATGGAAGTATCGGCGGTTTGGGTACGGGCCGATAAGCCCAATCCATACGCGCCGGTAGGGACGATTTTTGCTTTAGATGAGTTCCCTGGGGCGACGCAATTTAATCGGCATACACCAATTATTTACAAAGATGTGGAAGCGACGCCTGATATTGATGATGGGTTGCGCCAGGTGATTTTGGAACGGCTTAATGCGCGTAGTTTGCTGATTTTCCCCTTGATGGCGGCGGATGAGTGGGTTGGGTTTATTGCGGGTCAAGCAGAGACACCGGTAGCGATTAGTGATGATGAAGTGCGTCGGGTGACGAGTTTGGTTGATCAGGCGGCGACAGTGATTCAAAACAAGCGCCTGTTTAGTCAGGTGGAGATAGCGTTGGAAGAGGCGCAAACGTTGTATGATGCGAGTACGCAGTTAAATGCGGCGCAATCATTGCAAGAGATTTTGTTGGCGGCGGTGGCGCCGGCAGTGCGGATGGGAGCGACATCGGCCTTGCTGTGGGTGATAGAGGTTGATAGTGATGGGGAGCCATCATGGCAGAGGTTAGGGGCTTTGTGGGAGAAAGAGGCGGTCACAACTGCATTGAACCCGATTCAATTTAACATTAATGATTTTCCGCTTAATAAGTTGTGGTTAGATAACCCTAATGAGGTTTTGTTGCTTGATGATGCGGGTGACGATGAGCGGTTAGGGCGTAGTTCACGGTATGTTTTGAGTCAGATTGGGGTGGCGGCTATGGTTTATATGCCGTTGGCGATTGGTGAGCGGTGGGTGGGGATGATTAATGTACGGTGGCCGAGTAAACAGTTGTTTACGGAACGTGATCGGAAGATGTTCCGTTCATTGGCGGCGCAAGCGGCATCTGTCGTTGATAGTAATTTATTGTTGCAAGAAGCGCAGGATCAGGCGACACGTTTGCAATTATTGACTGAGATTGAAATTGGGTTGTCGCAAGCGGTGACAGAAGCGGAGATTTTGACGGCGATGATGCGGTTGCCGTTGCATGAAGATGCTGGTTTCTTGGCAGCGAATTTGCATTACTTAGGGCTTGATGAAGATGGGAAGTTGGCGACACGGTGGGCGGTGGCGCATTGGGGGAGGGGTGGTATTGATGCGGAGCATGAAGGGTTGGGGCGGGTGGTGCAGTTGCGGGATTATCGGTTAGCGGCCGTGTGGCAAGAACAGCCGGATGAGGTTTTATTTATCGAGAATGTGGAAACGGATAATCGGGTTGATCGTGATAAGCTGTTGCAAGAGCAGTTGGCTCAACAAAATATTAAGTGTGTGGTGGTTGTTCCCTTGCGGGCTGGTGGGCGGTGGCAAGGTTTGTTGACAATTTACTGGCAACAACCACATGCATTCTCGTTAGATGAGCGATTTATTTTGCAGCAGGTGATGGAGCCGTTAGCGGCGAATGTAGCTAGTCGTCGGGCCTATTTAGCCCAGCAAGATGCGTTGAGTGAAACGGAATCGTTGTATGCGGCGAGTGCGGCGATGAATACGGCGCAGACGTACAATGATATTTTGGATATTTTGCGTAAGTTTTCATTTGTGGGGGATCAAGCGGACGCGGTTAGTTTAGCTTTGTTTAGTGAGCCATGGGTGGCAGATACGCCGGAAACGTTTGATGTGATTGCGATTTGGTTGCGGAGTGGGGCAGAAACGGAGTATATGTTAACGCAGTTTAAGATGAAGGATTACCCCTCGGCCGAAACATGGTTAGATGCGAATCAAGCAACGATTGTGACGGATGTGAAGAGTGATTCACGGTTGGATGAAGCGACGCGAAAGTTGTACTTAAGATATTTTCAGGCGACCAGTATAATTTTTGAACCGTTGGTGGCTGGGGGACAATGGATTGGGTATATTAATGCGATTTATCAAAACCCGTATGAGTTTAAAGAAGAAGCGATACGCCGTTTATCTGGTTTATCGGTGCAGGCCGCGGTGGCGATTCAGAGTTTATACCGGTTAGAAGAGACGAATCGGTTGTTAGTTAGTGAGCAACGGCAACGGCGGGCAGCTGATGGTTTGGTACGGGCGACGCAACGGATGGCAGAATCGTTGAGCGAAGCTGATTTGCAGACGGTATTGTTTGATGAGATTTATCGTTTCTTGCGGCCTGATGAAGCTTCTATGTATGTATGGGCGGCTAACGATGATGTGATGCGGCTGGTGCAACGTAAACGGGGTGAGGAAGAAGATGTTTTTGCGGTGGGTGATGTGGTGGTGCGGGACGAAGATGATAGATTGTGGCAAGTGTGGGAAGCGGGGCGGTCGTCCTTGGTTAGTGAACGGTTGGATAATGGTCAAATTGAGAGCGAATATTGTTTGCCGTGGTTTGTGGGGACACGAAAGGCGGGGGTGTTGATGGTACATCAAACGAGCGAGCAAACAGCGATTCGGGACGAAGATCAGCGGCAATGTGAAGCGATTGTACGTCAAGCGGCAGTATCATTAGAAAACGCGCAGTTGTTTGCCCGTGAGCAAGAACGGGCACGTCGTGAGCAGATTTTGCGTGAGATTACGGCAAAAGTACGGCGGGCATCGAGTGTTGATGCGATTATGCGGACGGCCGTGCATGAAATTGGTCAAGCTTTAGGGCGTAAGGCGTATGTGTATTTAGAGGATAAGGAGCAAGATGAGTCATCCGTTTGATTTATTAGCGGGCACGGCTGATGTGTTAGTGGCCCATTATGCTCCATTTGGAGCTTGTACGTATGTCTCTGCCAACGTGAAGGCGTTGTTAGGGTATGAGGTGGCGGCTTATCAGACTAGGCCGTGGTTGGCTTGTGGACATCAGGATGATATGGATAAGATACAACTGATGTTAACGGTTGGTGTTGATCATATTGTTGAAGAGCGGATGCGGTTGAAGCGTGCTGATGGGGGATATGGTTGGTTTGATGTGCGGGGGCAATATGTGGAGCAGAGTGATACATTTGAGGAGGGGTTATTGATTGTGGCGCGGGTGGTGTCTGAGGCGCAACAGAAGGCGCGTGAGGATGAATTGCAACAGAAGCGGTCGTGGCAGGTACGTCAGGAGCGGGTGCAGATTGCGACAGAGATTGCGTATGCGATTGTGACGGCCGAGGATATGCGGGGTTTGTATGAGCAGGTGGTGGAGCAGATTGGGACTCGATTTGATTATTATTATGTACAGATGTTTCGTCATGATGCGAATAGTCGTAAAGCGATTTTAGCTTATGGTTTAGGTGAGGTGGGAGATAAGTTGGTGGCTGAGGGGCATGAAGTTGGGCCAGGGATTGGTTTAGTGGGGCAAGTTTTGAATCGACGCAAGTCGATTTTACGCGCTGATTTAACGGCGGAGGAGGGGTGGCAACCGGATCCGTTATTGCCGGAAAGCAAAGGGCAGTTAGTGATTCCGGTGAAGTGGAAAGATGAACTATTGGCGATTGTAGATATTCATAGTAATGAGAAAAATCAGTTTACACAAGATGCGCAACTTGTGTTTGAAGGATTAGCGACACAGATTGCGACGGTAATTGAGAGTATGCGGTTACGGCAAGAGATGGTTAGTCAGTTAGCTGAATTGAACACGATGCAACAGCAGATAAGCCATCAGGGGTGGGCGGCGTATATGGAAGGGATGGAAGCAGAGCGGCGTGGCTATTTGTATGGGGATGAGGCGGTGGAGATGTTGCCGGTTGCGGATTTACGGCGGCAAGGGGGGCATGAGGCGACGTTGGCGGTGCGTGGTGAGCCGATTGGGTTGTTGGGGTTGGTGGCGGATGATGTATCGCCGTTGACGGCGGATGATGTGTCTTTGATTGAGTCGATTTCGGGGCAGGTGGCCGAGGCATTAGAATCGGCACGTTTGTTTGAGCAGACGCAACAAGCGTTGGCGCAACAAGAGAAGTTAACGTCTGAATTAGAGACTGTATCTCATGTAAGTATTAATGCGGCCACGATTTTAGAGCAGGATTTAATGCTTGAGTCGGTGGTGAATTTGGCCCAAGAACGGTTTGGATTTAGCTATATTCAGATTTATACGATGGAAGAAGAAAGCAATAGCTTGGTGTTAAAGGCGGCATCGGGGGAGCTGGGTAAGATTTTATTGCAAGAGACGACCAAAATCCCGTTGAAAGCGACTTCCATTGTTGCTCGGTGTGCGTTATCGAAAGAAGTGGTGCGGGCGAATGATGTGTCGACGCATCCTGATTATGTACCGAATCCGTTTTTAGCTGATACGGAAGCAGAAATGGCGGTACCGATGTTGGTGGGTGAACGGTTAATGGGGGTTATTGATGTTCATGCGAAACAAAAAAATCGGTTTCAGGATGAGGATGTTATCATTCAACAAACGTTAGCGGCGCAGATTGCAGTTACATTGCAAACCGCCATTTTGTATCAAGATCAGTTGCGCACAGCGGAAAAGTTGCGTGAGGTTGATCGGCTGAAGAGTGAATTTTTGGCGAGTATGAGCCATGAATTGCGGACACCGTTAAACGCTATTATCGGGTTTGCTGAGGTGTTATTAGAAGGGCTTAGTGGTGAGCTAACAGAGCGGATGACTGAAGATGTGACGATGATTCGGAACAGTGGTAGTCATTTACGTGATTTGATTGGTAATATTTTGGACATGTCGAAGATTGAAGCGGGTATGATGAGTATCAGACACCGTAAAGTTGATATGAACCGCATGATTAAGGATATTATGGGGACAGCGAGCATCTTGGCGCAAGAGAAAGGGTTGGGTTTGGAAGCGAATGTGGCGCCAGATGTTGATTATATTTATGCGGATAGCACACGGGTTAAGCAAGTGTTCTTGAATATTGTGGGGAATGCAGTTAAATTTACAGATAAAGGTAAAGTAACATTGGATGCATCTATCCGTGGGGACGATCTTTATGTAGAGATTACGGACACGGGTATTGGGATTAAGCAAGAGGATTTACAGATTGTATTTGAGCAGTTCCGCCAAATTGATACGACATTAACCCAAGAGGTGGGTGGGACAGGGTTGGGGATGCCGATTACGAAGAAGTTGGTGGAGTTGCATGGTGGTGAAATTGGTGTTATGAGTGAGATGGGTAAGGGAACGACTTTTTGGTTTACATTACCTAATTTGAAAGAAGCGCCACCGCGTGAGTAATGATATTTTGTTAAAAACTTTAGGTGTTATTCTAGCTATTTGTAGGATGATGCCTTGTATTAAAAATAGTAATAGAGAGGCTTTACATGCGTAAAAAAGTCCTGTGTATAGAAGATAATATGACCAATATGATTCTCATTTCCCGTATTGTGGAAGCAGAAGGGCATGAGTTAATCAAGGCAGAAACAGGGCCATTGGCATTAGATGTGTTAGAAGATGGCGCTGACCCTGATATCATTTTATTGGATATCAATATTCCGGAAATTAGTGGTTTAGAGTTGGCGGTTATTATTAAAGATGATGATCGCTGGAAACATATTCCGTTGATTGCGACGACGGCAAATGTGTTAGTGGGGGATCGGGAGCGTTGTTTAGAGGCGGGTTGTGATGATTATTTACCTAAACCGCTTGATATTCGCAAGTTGCGAGAGATGATGCGTCATTATTTGAGCATGGAGGGTGGTGTTTAGAAGCCAATCTGATAGGTGTGGTGAAATCGTTGACTAGACGGTTTTATAGGGGGAGGCGATGATGACGATGGGGTTGCCCTCATGTTGAGATAAGAAAAACAGGGCGTGATGACGTCCTTTTAGACGCAATTGTTGGCGTAATTGATCGGGGTTCAATGGTGAACCCCGTTTTTTTATGGTGACGGAGCCGATTTTGCGTTGGCGGAGGTATTGGCGGAGTCGTTTTAGCTGGAAGGGGAAGGTGTCATGGAT
>DATHYN010000478.1:0-8449 GCA_035459145.1 Anaerolineae bacterium
GGGTAGAAGGATAGGTATTTGTGGGGGGGGGAGTAGATAAAAGAGGCTTGGTGCCATAAGCACCAAGCCTCTTTTTGTTAGTTAACCTGAATGCAGTAATGGATTAAGCCGAGCTGAGCGTTAGTTGGGGTATTTTTAACCTGAGTTCGATAATGAATTAGACCGTTGAATGGGTTGGTTAATGTGTTGTTAGGGTAGATTTCTCGACTCCATTTTACCCTTTGGCGACTGGTAGGTTCTAAAGGGGGAGGGCGGGTAAAATTTCGCTCGAAATGACGTTTTGAGTGGACCTGTGAATTATTGAACTCAGGTTAGTTGATCTGATTAGTTGATTAATTGGTGAGCATGAATTATTGGAAGGTGTTGATGAGGCGAGATATTGTGGGGAAGGGGACGACACAGTCGAGGTAGGGAAGGTAATAGAATTGGGTATTTGTTGAGGTGGTTGTCAGTGTCAGAGTGGTGGCGTTGGGCAGGCAGGTGCTGTAGGTGGGCAGGGGAGTAATGTGATTAAGAGGTAGGTGCATATAAGGCGGCGAAAAAAAATTCCGAGTTTCGGAGGGGGGGAGATCCGTAGATATGATTATTAAGGTGTCACATTCTTCGAGGGTGATTGGGGTAATGGTGGTGCAGGGAGAGGGTGTTAGTTGTAGTTGGTTAGGATTACAATTTGAGTGTGCAGGCAAATTGGAGAATTGGGTGCAATCATTGATTTCTTTATTGCGGAGGGTGTAGTAGGGGAATGTTTCGACGTTATGAGAGGGCGGGAGGGGGATTGAGGTGCTGGCCGAGGCGGTGTCCCTAGCAGGTTGATTAGCTGGGTCTAAGGTACCAATAGAATAAATCATGGGTAATGGTTGGGCTGTTGATAGGAGAAAGAGGATGGTGCCACAGAAGGAAAGGAGTAGTAAGCGGAAAATTAGTTTTAGTCGTCTTGATTTGATCATGATAATGTCCTTATTTAAGATTTGGTTAATTAATGGGTGGGAGTGAAGTGGAAGGTGCCGATGAGGGGGGATGTTGTGGTGATGGTGGCGGGGCAGTTGAGGTAGTTGAGGCGATAGAATTGGGTGTTGGCAGAGGGGAGTGTTAGGTTGGTGGTGGGGGGAAGGTAGGTGTCGAAGTAGGTATTGGGGGTGGGGGTGAAGTAGGGTGTAGGGCTTGTGTGTAGTTCGTAGGCGCATTCATAGTTGAGGTGGAGCCAAGAGAGGTGGGTGGTGGCGGGGGTGACGGTGGCGTGGAAGTTGGTGTGGGTGCCGTAAATGGTGGTGGGGACGAGTTGGGCGGTGGTGTCACCAGCGACGGCGGCGATGATATTGAGGTTGGGTGGGGTGGTGGTGGGTGAGGGGGTGGTGAAGATGGGTTCGACGAGTTGATCGGAGCCGGTGGGGATGGTGTGGGTGGTGGGGGAGGTGAAGACGAGGCGGGCGAGGCCGCGGGCCGAGGTGCGGGTGTCGATGGTCATATTGGTTAGGGGGTTGCCGGGGTGAATGTCGGTGAGGATGAGGTTGGGGTTGTAGCGGATGTCCATTTGGAGAGCGGCGAGGGGGGTGGAGGTGTTGAGGCCGAGGGGGAGGCGAATGGTGTTGGTGGTGAGGAGGGGTGATTGGAGGGTGAGAGTGGTGTGGTTGGAGGTGGTGAGGAGGGGGGCGGGGGCCGAGGGGGAGATGTTGTTGATGAGGGTAATGGCGTCTAGCACATTGATAGCCTCATCTTGATTGATGTCAGCGGCGAAGGCTTCGATGTTGTTGGGGCCGTAATGTTCCATGATAATGGCGATGAGACGATCGTAGTCGGCTAGTGAGAGTTGGTTGTCATGGGTGATATCGCCCAGAGTGAGCATGTTGGTGCAATCTGAGCAGACAGTGATTTGGCCATTGTGGGTGGTGACGGGGAGAGCTTGCCCATTGGCACTGATGAGCGTAGCGATTGTGTAGCTGAGGGGAATGGTTGTGCCGGGTAGGGGCCAGTAGTTATCTACTTGGAAGTTTAAGGCGGCTAGTGGGTCTTGGCCAGCAGGGATATAGTGGGTACCATCGCCGGCCCAGTAGAGGATTAATCGACCTGGTTCTGGTTGATGGCTGGTGAAGTCGAGGTTGTAGGTTGCGTAGCTGGGGGTGGCTGTGTGCCAATCGAGGAGAAGGGGGGGGTATTCGATGGTTAGGTGGAGAGCGTAGATGTTGTTTTGGGTGTCGGCGGTGACGTAGACGGTGGTTAAATCGTTTGGGGGGTTGGTGTTGTGGGTGAGGCCGAGGGTATTGGGAGGTTGTGAGGGGGTGGTGATGGTAATGGCGTTGTGTAATACTTCCTGATTGGTGTCAGCATATTTGATGCGCAAGGTATAGGTGTCAGCGGGGAGGTAGGGGGGAACCACAGCTTCGATGGTGGTGGAATTGTGGCTATTAACGATGAGTTGATAGGCGCCTAGCCAGACCTCGGGTTGGGTATTGGCGTTGGTGTCGATGGTGATGGTGATGGGGGTTGATTGGTCGTTGGTGATAGTTTGGGGGGTAACGGCTAAAATATTTAGTTGGGGCGGATTGATATGAATGGTATGGTCGAAAACGGGTTGGGTGGTATCGGTTAAGTTATTGACCGCGTCCCAATAATCGGTGTTGGTTAATTGCCACAAAGTGCTGTTTTGGCTAGTGGCAGATTGGGCGAAGAGGAGGATAATGGCTGAGGTGCGGGATGGTGGTGGTTCGAGATGGAGTTGCTGGGTTTGATTGGCTGTAGCGGGAATATCGTAGCTATAACTTAATTCTGGTTGGATGGGGAAGTAGATGAAGACAGTGATGGTGATGGCCTCGGCCGTCCCACCAGGTGTGGTGACATCTAAGTTGATATAAGCATCAACCAAATCGGCTTGACGGCGGTCCGGGCGGTTGGCATCGGCGGCGCGACCGATTTCTTCGGTACATTCATATTGACGATTGCCGTTACTATCGTGATAGATGCCGTGAGCGACAAAGAGTTCATCGAGGTCATTGAGGCCACAAGCATCGACAGGATTACTATCTGATTGGCCGATATTGGCAAGTGTGAGCGCATCGTAAACATCTTTCATATCTTGCATCGGGGTGTAATTGGTGGTGCCTAAAACGGCCCAGAGCTCGGTTAGGGGGACAGCTAAGTAATCATCAGGCGTAGATGATTGATTGGTGTCGTACAGATCCCAGAAGAGGGAGGCGATCGCAAACTCTTCACGAGAAGGGCACCAGCTTTGGTCGCAACCACGATCCCACACTTGCCAATTGTATTCTAAGGAGATGGCAGTTTGGGAGGAGGCATCGCCTAAACGGTAGAGTTCGGGTTTAGGCCAGCCCATATGGTCCCAAAGGACGGCTGTCCAGAATTCGGCGTAGCCTTCGACCCATGAGTCTGAGGTTGAGCAGTTGTTGTAACCACCATGATTGGCGGGTTGACCTGGTTGACAGTTGGTAGTGGGGTAGGGAACGGAGGGGGGGATACCAATTGTGTCGCGCATGAGGGCGTGGAAGGTTTCGTGCCATTCACGGTTCATGGGACGGTTACCATTGTAATAATCGGCATGGCCATGACCGATGATGATGGCGTGTTGGGCCTCATCGTAATAGACGGCACTACCGTTGGCATAGGCGTTCACGGTAAAGGGGGTGAGAGTGGTGGTTAATTGTGTTTCGATGAAGTGGGTGGCTTGATGAACGTGGTGGTGAATGGCGGCGAGGTCATCGAGGCGGGCGGGGTCGGGGATATTGGTGGTGTAGTTGGTTTGGTTGGTGGCGAAGTCGAAGTTAGCGACGTGGGTGGTGAAAAGGGTATCGGGATTTAAGGTGAAGGGGGGTGTTTGGAGATAGGGGATAGGGCCTGAGTAGGTGGATTGGGGGGCGTATTGGAGTTGGAAGGTGGGATTTTGGAGGGCGACGCGGATTTGGTAGGTGGTGGTGAGCTGGGGGGTGAGGTTAAGGAAATGGTAACGGCCGTTAGCTGCCACCTCTGTTTGGGTGATGATTACGCCGTCAGTTAGCAAGAAGGCAGTGGCCCCAGCTAGCGGGTGGTGAAAACCATCATAAACTTCACCAACAATTTGATAAGGGGTGAATGGTTCGGTCCAATCGAGTTGCCATTGGTTGAGTTGTGGTGATAGGTTTTGATCATGGGTGGTGAAGGTGAGTTGGAGACGGAGGGCAGGGTAGAGGGCGGGGGCAAGGGTGGTTAAGTCGAGGGTGTTGGGGCCGGATGAGAGCGGGATGTTGGTAAAACCAGGGATGGGAGACATATCGGTGGTAAGAAGAGAAACGATAAGGGTGGTTGAGGCGGGGATGGTGGTTGTGAGGTGGTAATTTTGCCAGTTGAGTAGATTGGTGGGGGTGATGGGGGTGGAGGTGGCGGTGGCGGAGATGGGGGTGGCCGAGGTGGCGGCGGGGATTTTATTAGAGATGTTGGGGGTGGTGATGGCGGGGGTAGGGAGTTGGCTTAAGTTGGTTTTTGGGGTGTTGTTTAGTTTTGGGGATGTGATGGGGGTGGGGGCGGTTAAAGGGTATGTTTGGGTTGTGTACCAATCGGGGTCAAGGGGGGTGATACAAGCGGATACTTCTGGTGTGGCGGTGAGGTGGTTGTGGCCGAGGTCGAGGTTATTTAAAGAGTTGTATTCACATAAGTAAGCGGGGATATTGCCGGTGATTTGGTTGTTGTTCATATGCAAAGTCTGTAGATTAGCAAGGTTACCAATTTCGACGGGAATGGTAATAAGTTGATTATGGCCTAGGTGTAGAGCCGTTAAATTAGCAAGGTTACCAATTTCGACGGGAATGGTAATAAGTTGATTATGGTCTAGGTATAGACCCAATAAGTTAGCAAGATTACCAATTTCGGGGGGGAGTGTAGTGAGTTGATTATTATTTAAATTTAGACTCAATAAGTTAGCAAGATTACCAATTTCGGGGGGGATCGTAGTCAGTTGATTATTACTTAAGATTAGGGACTCGAGATTAGTAAGATTGCCAATTTCAGCGGGGATGACAAAAAGGCGATTATTATCTAGCCATAGTTGAGTCAGGTTTGGAAGATTGCCTATTTCAGGTGGAATCCAGGTGATTTGATTACCGTATACCCATATTTTGCTCAAATGGGGTAGTTGTTCGATAGTGGCAGGTAGAGGACCGTTCATATTGTTGTTACTTGTTAGAAGGCCCTGGACTTGATTATCAAAATTACAATCGATGCCCCACCAACGGCAAGGTTGATCGGGGTAGGGAGAACGATCAAACCAACCATTTGTCCATTGGGCACCATTGGTGCTTTGATAGATATCGAATAAGGCTTCACATTCGCCGAGGGAGATTTCGGTAATGGTGGAACAGGGGGAGAGCATTAATTGGAGGCGGTCAGGATTACAATTTAAGCGTGTAGTGAGATTGGTGAATTGGGCGCAACTACCGATATTTTTGTTGGTGGTGGGCTGAGGCGGGGTGAGATCGACGCGAATTTCATGCCACTGGTCAAAATCGATAGGATGGATGGTGCGTTGCTGGTGAAAAGGGGTGGTTGTGTTGGGAGGGGTGATGGTGAAGGTGAGGGTGATGGGTTGGGTGAGGGCGCCATTACTATCGAGGACATCGGAGATGATGTGACCGAGGCCGAGGGCGTAGTAGGGGAAGGTTTCGTCGTTGTGGGGGGGGCCGAGGTGGGATGAGGGGCAGTCGGATGAGCTGTCGTGGAGATAGGAGCAGGCGGTGATGGTTTTGTTGTTATCGGTACGGGTGAGGGTGACGCGGGTGCCGGCGGGGGCGGCGCCCCAGATGGCGGGTTGATTAGTTGGCCCTAAGCCGCCAATATGGCGACCGGCAAATACTGATTGGATGCCAAAAAAGCAAAGGATTAGTAAGTGGCAAATTATTTTTAGTCGTCTTGATTTGGTCATGATAATGTCCTCAAAAATACTGGTTGGGTAAAGGGCATTAGCCAAGCACAACTCTCTTACGAAAGTTATGCTTGGTTAATGATGGTGCTGGTTATGGGCGGATAATCATTTTTTACTGGCAATGATACCGCCCTTTATCTTATAAGAGATGAGATTTAGCATCAAATGTTACAAAATTGGTTAAGTTAATTTTCAAAAGGTTTTATCACTTTTTCTTACCAATCACCTCTGCTAGGCGATTATATTTGTGCAAAAACGATCTGGAAATTTACTTAAGTTGTTAGAGAAAAAGTATGAAATCTTTTAGTTAAACAACTTATTTGTAGGGAACAGTTGGTTCTGACCAATTTAAGCGCCATTGATTGAGTTGTGGGGATTTGTTTTTATCATGGGTGGTGAAAATGAGTTGGAGGCGGAGAGCAGCGTAGCGTTTAGGGTCGAGGGTGGTTAAGTTGATTTGGTTGAAGCCGGATGAGAGCGGGATGTTGGTAAAACCAGGAAGGGGAGACATATCTGTGGTTAGGAGTGAGGCGTAGAGGGTGGTTGAGGCGGGGATGGTGGTTGTGAGGTGGTAACTTTGCCAGTTCAGTAGATTGGTGGGGGTGATGGGGGTGGAGGTCGTGGTGGCGGAGATGGGGGTGAGATCGAGGCGAATTTCATGCCAATGGTCAAAATGGGCGGGATGGATGGGGATAAAACTGGGAAGAGGAGAGATATCTGTGGTTAAGAGTGAGGCGGGGATAGGGGTTAGTTGGCTAGTGCTAAAAAGGGTTATCCTCTGGGCAAAATTACTAACTGCGGTGGAGGTGGTAATAAGGTGGTTATTGCTTATGGCAATTTCGGTGATGGCGTTATCGGGAGACAGCGTGAATTGCAAGCCATTGGCATTGCAGTGCAATTCGGGTTCGAGATTGGGGAAGTGGTTACAATTACCGCTTTCGCTTTCGATTTTTGTGGCTAAGCCACCGATATGACGGCCAGCAACTGGTGATTGTGTGGGGGCTAAAACAAAGAGAATTAAGCCACAAAAGCAAAGGATAAGTAGATAGTAGATTGGTCGTAACTGTCTCGATTTGGTCATGCTGTTTTCCTCAAAAGTAATGGTGATTAAAGGGCATTAACCAAGCACAGCTATCTCTTCGTAGCGTTGTGCTTGGTTAATTGATGGTTTTAGTTGGGGGCGAATAATCGTATATTGGTGGTGATGATACCGACCCTTACCAAATAAGAGATATGTTTGAAGGCTAAATGTTACAAAATTGGTTAGGAATCGTATTAATTGAAGCCAAAAAGAGCGTAGGGTGCCCAAAGATAGGGGTGTTTAAAGTGGCGTAATTGGTGATTGGTAGCACTTAATTGGCGTAGATAGTGTTGGGTTTGGCGGAGGGCGGTGGGTTTGTGGGATATTTGTTGGTAGTGGGTGTAGAATTGGTGCATGGCGAGGGCGGTGGCTTGGTCTTCGACGGGCCACATATTGGCGAGGAGGGCGTAGGCGCCGGCATGGAAGAAGCCCCATTGGAGGCCGAGGAGGTCGCCGCCGCGGATGCGGCTGCGGCTTGTTTCGCAGGCGCTTAGGGTCACGAGTTCTGTGTGGTGCAGGTTTAGTTGGGCGGCGTCATAGGCGGAGAAGTGGTGTGGGTGTTGGTTGTGGCTGGCTAATTCAATGTAGGAGAGGAAGGGGTTATTGGGGATGAGTTGGCCGTGGGTGGCGAGGTGGAGAAGGCGGCAGGTGGGGGCTATTTTTTGCAGTTGTTGGGGGGTGGCGTCTTGGTCGAGGAAGATTTGTGCTTGGGGGTAAATCGTGTGGATGTTATTTAGTTCAGCGGTGACAAAGGGGAGGTTTGTTGGTTGGGAGCGGTAGCCCATTAGGGTGATGTTGTGGCCGAGGTTGTGTTGGCGTTTATCAGCCCGTTGTCGGCACCAGCTGTACAAAGAGGCGTTGGGGGCGTAATTAAAGGTGTGATTTTCAATCAAATATTGGTGGTTATTATAAAGCGCATGAAAGGGGAGATTGTGGAGTTGTTGGTCAGCGATGATGACAATGTGGTCGTAGTTGGCGACTAAGGGAGCGATGGGAGCCCAGAGGGCTTGATAAAGTTTATGTAAGCGGTGGTGGGCACGGTTTAAGAAGGTGTCGAGCTGTTTGTGGATATAGTCGATGCCCTCGGCCGCCCAAGCGTGTGTCCACCGTTGAAAATCGATATCGATAAAATGTAACAAATCGGTTTCGATTGTTGCCGGGGGAGTAGCTAGTTGTTGCTGTGCCTGTAGACCTGATTGGGTGAGTCCCATCACAGTAATGGTGTCATCAAGTTGGGTATAGATAAGCATAATCGTGTCATCAGGGATGTGCGTGGCGACGGTGTCGATAGCAAGATGTTGATTAATATGATGGGGGCTAAGGGTGGGGATAGAATTGGTATCGATTTGATGATTAAGTGCTGAGATTTGTTTATCTATTTCACGGATTTGTTGGCGGATAGTGGATTGTTGGGGCAAGGTTGTTCGTTGTTGCTCATCTTGATCAGGATAATGGTACAGTTGACG
>DATHYN010000479.1:0-9603 GCA_035459145.1 Anaerolineae bacterium
ATAGCCGCCAATCTCGCCCCCTCGCCTCTTTAATAAATTCCTGTAACAAAATCTGCTTCTGTCGTCGATGTATAATATTCCAGACCGCCGTCGCCGTCGCTAAATTCGGAATCAATAATACCCCCCGCCCATGCGTCGAATGGTTTAACTTAATTAAACAGGGAAACCCGCCCACCCCTATCGCCGCCTCCGCTAAACTCCCCACCCTTCTTACCACCCGTGTTAACGGTATCGGTAAGCCCGCATCCTGCATCACCCGTAAACTAATTTGCTTGTCACGGACCAACTCCAAGGCCGTCGCCGTCGCCGTCGTTACGACTCCTCGCTCCTCTAAATACCGTACCACCCTCACCCCCTCGGCCGGACTCGATGACCCCACCCGTGGTACCATCGCCACCGCTGGGCCCATCCCCACCGCTGTGTCCCCCTTCCCTAATAAACCCAAAAACCACCCTTTCTGCCAAACCTCTGGCTGATTCATCTGCCGTACCGCCGCCAATACATCCACCAACACCATCGTGTGCCCCCGCTCTTCACCCGCCTCTAATAAACGGCGCGTGCTATATAAAGATTCGCTACGTGATAAAATTAAAATTCTCATACAACCTATTATCCCCGACCTCTCTCCCGTTACCAAATAGCAATCGTTTCCCCTCTGTTTTACCCACTTTTTACACCTAAATATTGACGATCTATCAACTTCACATTACAATCTTACCATCCCATCTAAGTTGAACTTATTTAGTTTAATATGCTTATATTAGAACCTTAAAAGTTTTTGAAGAATCACCTAGCCTCTTCAGGCCCTATGCGCCACTACATTAGTTAACCCTAAACCACCTCAATCTTTATCTAAGCCTATCCTCTTCAAAAACAATCAATTATTCACCGATTCTCACCTTTAACTTCTCATCATCTGATGAGTCTGAATAACAAATTAACCATGAAAACTTATGTAATCGTTCCAACCTACAATGAAGCTGATAACATCGACGATCTTGTCGCCCAACTTCTCGATCTACCTAATAAAGTCAATGTCATTGTTGTTGATGATAATTCACCCGACAAAACTGGCGATAAAGCCGACTTATGGGCCAATAAATACCCTGACCGTGTCCATGTTATCCACCGCCCTGGCAAACTCGGCCTCGGCACCGCCTACCTCGCCGGCTTCGACCTCGCCCTCCATACCCTCAACGCCCACAACATCATGACCATGGACGCCGATTTCTCTCACAACCCCCGCTACATCCCTGCCATGATCGAACTCAGCCAAGATAAACATGTCGTCATCGGCTCCCGTTACGTCCCTGGCGGCGGCTCCCGCAATTGCAGTTGGCAACGCATCTGGCTCAGCAAAATCGCTAACTTCGTCGCCCGTACCCTCCTCGGCCTCCACGCCCATGATACCACCGCCGGCTTTCGCCTCTACCGCCGTGAAGTCCTTACCTCCATCCCCCTCAACCAAATCTTCTCCAGTGGCTACTCCTTCCTCGTCGAAATGCTCTTTATGTGCCAACGCCGCGGTTGGCAAATTGGGGAAGTCCCCATCATCTTCGAAGACCGACGTAAAGGAACCACCAAAATCTCCCGCCAAGAAATTTTTAAAGCCCAATACACCGTTTTCCGCCTCTTTGCCCGCCGCCTTCGCGGCGGCGAACCCCGCCGCCCAGCCATCGCCGTCCAACACCAATCCGAAGAGTAGCCTCATGATCGAAACCAATTGCAATCTCTGTGGCCATGACCAATATGATGTCAAATACCCCGCCACTATGACCCCCGATGAAGCCATGAATGTCGACGCCTTTCGCTGTACCCACCCCGGCTACGGCCACCACGCCCAAATCGTCACCTGCCAACAATGTGGTCACATCTATGCCAATCCCCGCTGGACCAGTGAAGAGCTCGTCACCGCCTACACCAAAGTTGAAGACAAAACTTACGTTGATGAACGGGCTGGCCGTGAACTGACCTTCCAAAAACATCTGCAAGCGATGGAAAAAATAACGGGACCGGCTAACGGCCGTTCTCTCCTCGACGTCGGCGCCTACATCGGTGTCTTCGTCGAAACCGCCCTCGCTGCCGGCTGGGACGCCGTCGGCGTCGAACCCTCCACTTGGGCCGCCCAAGAAGCCCAAAAAGCAGGTCTCCCCATCATCCAAGGCACCCAAACCGCCCCCGAACTCGCCAACCGCCAATTTGATGTCCTCACCATGTGGGATGTCATCGAACATGTCGCCGACCCCAATGGCGAAATTGCCCGGGCCGGCCAACTGCTCAAATCAGGTGGCACCATCGCCATCCACACCATGGACGTCTCCAGCCTCACCGCCCGCCTCATGGGCCAACGCTGGCCTTGGTATATGGATATGCACATTCACTACTTTAGCCAAGACTCCCTCGGCCGCCTCCTCCAAAAACATAACTTCGAACTCATCTGGTCTGGCACCCAAGGCCGCTACCTCCGCCTTGGCTACCTCGCCACCCGCGTCGCTGGCCTCAATGCGACCCTAGGTAAACTCGCCACCACCACCATCAACAACCTCCGCCTCGCTAGCACCCCTATCCCTATTAATTTTGGTGACCTATTCACCATCTACGCCCGCAAAAAATAATGCCCACCCCCCATCAACCTAATCACGACGACGACAACGGCACAATTCGTGTCGATGATGGTTGTGTCCATAAACGCAATAATAACCCCGGCCACCGCCGCAAACGCACAATCTCCGCCACCGCTTCCGCCATACAGTTCATATCCAATGTCGCCGCCGCTCCATAATTAACCCGCCCCTGCCGATCCCACTCACACAAAAATGGCGCATCAAAACTGCGCTCCAACACAAACACGCGCGTCCGCATCGGCCACAATCGTGTTGGCCGCGCCAATAAAATAAAATGAGCCTCTGTCATGCGCTCCGCTTTGGGCATCGTCACCCCAAGCATCGGAATCCCATCATAATTAAACGCCGTCACCCCTAACCCAATCGGCTCTAACCGCTCTTCAGGGCTCAACCCCATCCCTACTTTTTCCCACAAAGAGATTGCCCGTTCCGTTCCTTCACGTTCCCATAAAGCAAAAAATTGACGGCCCGATGCGGTCTGAGCTAACCAAGGTACCGCTTGATGGGCAAATAAATAATGATGTTCACGTGGTTGATATAACATATGGGGCATCCTTTATCGCTAAAAATTAATCAACATTTTAATCCATATGTAACTTTACCACCTTATTCTTATATCTCTAAGCACTCAAGTGCTTGCCCCTTAATCAAACAAAATAACCCCACGCCCTACTTTGCCTGTTAACAACGCATCATACGCTTCGTTAATCTCTTCTAATTGATACGTTTCAGTAATCAATTCATCTAACTTCAATTTGCCTCCCTTATACAAATTAAGCAAAAGGGGGAAATCTCGTGGTGCATGCACCGTTCCATAATAACTCCCCCGAATCGTTAACTCTTGCCGCGTAATAACCGCACTAGCAAATTGCGTCGTGCTACTCATTGGCGCTAATCCCACCAATGTTAACGACCCACCAATGCGAGCCGCTCTCAACGCCCTCTCTTGCACCGCCGGATAGCCTGTCGCATCAAACACATGATCAACACCCCACCCCCCCGTCAACGCCTTAATCTCCGCTTCTGTCTCTTCACTAGCCAATAAAGCCGCCGTGGCCCCAAACTGACGCGCCAACGCCATCTTCTCCTCCGTCACATCCACCGCAATAATCTCCGCCGCACCAGCTAACGCCGCTCCTTGCACCACATTTAGACCAACGCCACCACATCCATATACCGCTACCGTCTCGCCCGGCTTAACCGGCGTCGTGTAAATCGCTGCCCCCACCCCTGTCGCCACCGCACACCCCACCAACGCCGCCGACGCCAACGGAATGTCCTCCCCAATCGGGATACAACAGCTCGCCGGCACCACCGTATATTCAGCAAAGGTGGCTAAACAGCAATAATGATAGACCGGCTGATCACCATCATACAGCCGTGGCGTCCCATCTAACATCGTGCCTTGCCAAATCGGTTCGACAAACGTGGCACAAAAATGGGTCTGTCCCCGTTGGCAATAGGCACAATGCCCACAGTAAGGGGCCCAACTCAAGACCACCGGATCGCCCACTTTAACATGGGCTACCCCCGCCCCCACCTCGGCCACCACGCCCGCCCCCTCATGCCCCGCCACCACCGGTAACGGATGCTCTGTATCCCCCGTCACCAAATGATAATCACTGTGGCATACCCCACTCGCCGCCAACTTCACCAACACTTCCCCCTCCCGTGGCCCCTCCAACCGCAACTCCGTCACTTCAAACTTCTGCCCCGCCCCACGTAACAATGCCGCTTTCACCTTCATTATCTACCTCGCCTCTAATCAAATTCAAAATAAGGGATCAAGCCCCGATCCTCTAATTGCCCCAAAATATGCCCCGCGCTCTCTAACGGGGTCTGTAAATCAGTCCGCACCCGAATTCCTGGATTCGTCGGTGGCTCAAACGGGTCGGAAATGCCCGTAAAATTCGGTATCTCCCCCGCTAACGCTTTTTGGTACAATCCCTTCACATCCCGCTCAATCACCGTCTCTAACGGCGCCTCAACATACACTTCCACAAAATTGGTCACATTCGCGCGCACATAATCACGTATTTCTTGATATGGCGAAATAAATGAACAGATACACGCCAC
The DNA here is from genome assembly GCA_035459145.1 of Anaerolineae bacterium. GTDB lineage: Bacteria > Chloroflexota > Anaerolineae > Promineifilales > Promineifilaceae > DATHYN01. The sequence goes on from DATHYN010000479.1 coordinate 4,701, forward strand.
CCCATTCCGTGATAATAACTTAGCCACAAACGTCACCCGCTCAATATTCGTCTGCCGATCTTCCTTGGAAAAGCCCAAATCTTTGGTCAAATGTTCGCGCACCACATCCCCATCTAACCGCTCCACCTTCACCCCCCGCTCCCGCAACTCACGCTCAATCAACAACGCAATCGTCGTCTTCCCCGCCCCCGACAACCCCGTCATCCACACCACAAATCCCGGATACTCTTTTTCACTCATCATTCTCATCCTCTCATCTATTATGTTTTCCAGCCCCCACCATCATTTAACTTCAATCCAATTTTTATAACCTAATTGGAACTGTCAGCCAATCAATCCTATCCGCGCTCAATCACCTTGCCCTGCATATCTTCCGGTATCGGCAACCCAAAAATATCCAAAACGGTCGGCGCAAAATCCATTAACTGCGCCGCCGGTAGCCGCTTACCACCTAAATTCGCCGCAGGTGGCGTATACATCCAGACCCCATTCTCGGCATGATTGGCATCATCCGGCCCTGTATCATTCTCAAATGTATAAATATCGTCATGCCCTAAACTTCCCACTGAGCGCCATGCTAAATTGCCAAAATAAACCATCAAATCAGGGGCCACATTCTTAACCCGCTTATAAATCTCTTCCGGTTTAAAGACAACCGTGCCCATCGGTTCCCCTTCCGGTGTCGGTATCGCTTTAATTGCCTCGATTAACTTGTCCCGATAAGTTTCGTACTCATGCGCGGGAATAATCCCTTGGGGCTCTCGGCCCTGCACATTCAAGAAAATACGACCGTAATAGCCGCCATCTCCCCAAACGGCCGTTTTCTCCCAATCAATCGCCACCTTATCCAACGATGTCAACTCCGTCGGCCGCTCCCCCTTCAAATGCAAATACCCCTCCCGCAATAACCACTCATTCACACACAAGCCCCCCTCCATCTTCTTTACCCCATGATCCGATACCACAATCACATGCGTATTCTCCGGCAATCGCTCTAACAACGTCCCAATCTCTTCATCTAAATACCGATAATAATCACGAATCGCATGCACAAACGGACTGTTCGGATCATGATTCCGATGCGTCACATCATGATGCGCCCATAACGCATGATGAATCCGATCCACCCCCATCTCCACAAACATAAAAAAGTCCCACGGCTTATTATCTAACAAATAACGCAACACCTTAAACCGTTTACGCGTCATATCATTAATCTGCCGCAACAAATGCCCCTTATCTTCCGTCCGAAACTGGGGCACATCCACATCATACACTTCTGGGGCCAATAACGTCTCAATCTCTCCCCGCAACGATGCCGGATGCGTCCATTGAATCCGCTCCATCGTCGTACTCGGCGTCAAAAAGCTCGAAATCATATGCCCCTTAATCGGCTTAATCGGATACGTTTGCGGCACTCCCACCACAATACACTCTTTCCCCGCCTCACCTAAAATGTCCCACACCCGCTTCTCACGCACAAATTTCCCATTGGCAATAAACCGATTATCATACGAATAATCCTGCCGGTTCCGAAACCCATAAAACCCCAAAACACCAGGGTCTTTACTGCTCGTCATACTACTCCACGCGGGCACCGTAATCGCCGGCGTCGCGCTCATCAACTCGCAATGATTACCCCCATCCAATAACTTCTTGAAATTAGGCAAACTATCACGCCATTGTTCAAATAATAATTCCGGCGGCGCACAATCCAATCCAATCACAAATACTTTCGGACTCTTTCCCCGCCGCCCAAATAATTTTTTCAGCATATCTCATTCCATCTCAAAGTAATATGAGCCCCTAGTCATCATTGTCCCTGCCAGTGCCATCAAAACCATCAGCACATACGCACATAAATAGCAAACAAACTTTGACAAAAAAGTAGACATGGCTCACAAATTAATTTAGTAATCTCATCATTGTACGTGATTCCCTAACCCAATGCAAACCTCCTCATCCCCCACCAAACTTGCCCTTTTCTCCTAAAAACAAAGATAAAACTACCATCAACTTTTACCTTATGCTAAACTAACATTATTATCAATTCCACTTTTACCCCACGGCCCCAAACCGCAAAAAACAACCCAAACAGCTTATGACGCAATCAACCACCAACTGGCCAACCCGATTAATTATCATCCTGCTTCTACTCGTCGCTTTTGCCCTCCGCCTACGCACCCTAACCACCCACCCACTCTGGTTCGATGAAGCCATGGAATTTTGGGTAGCCACCGCCCCCCTCTCACAACTCCCCACCACTGTCCGCGAAGCCTTGCAAGACCCACCTTTATACTCTTTCCTGCTCCATTTTTGGCAAACCCTCGGCCACCAAACCTTCATCCTCCGTCTCCTCTCCCTCTACGCCAGCCTCCTCACTATCACCCTCATCTACACCCTCGGCCGCCACCTCCACACCCCCACCACCGGCCTCCTCGCCGCCGCCCTCTGGACTATCCTCCCCCCCGATATCCGCTTCGCCCAAGAAGTCGGCCAATACGCCTTCCTCCTCCTCACCGCCACCGCCAACTTGCTCACCCTCAGCTACGCCCGCCATACCAACCAATGGCGCTACTGGTTTGTCTGGTTCATCACCGCTGTCCTCGCCGTCTTTACCTACTACGGCTCCTTTTTACTCCTCCTCGGCACCTCCCTCTCCCTCCTCGCCGAAAATATCCTCACCCGCCAAATTCACAAAATCCGCCGCCAACTCTCGGCCGCCCTCCTTTTCACCCTCACCACCACCCCCCTCCTCCTCTTCTGGCTCCCCGACCAACTCCTCCGCGGCCCCACCAGCAACGCCTTCCAATTCACCCTCAACCCCTTAACCATCGAACTCACCAACCTCCTCCGCTCCACCCAATCCTTGCTCGCTTACCAACTCATCGGCTACGTCCCCAATCCCGATTTATGGGCCCCGCCCCATCTCATCGCTTGGTTATGGTTTTTGGCACTACTACTAATCGCTCTCTATATCTGTATCCGTTCCCCTAAATGCAGATACATCTTTAGCTGGCTACTCATCAGCTGGCTCATATACTACACCGCCGGCCGCCTCGGCACCTACCCCTATGGCGGCTTCCGCCACTCACTCATTCTCACGCCCCTCCTCATCCTCGTCGTCGCTATCAGCCTCAACCATCTATGGCAATTTAAACCAATCATCAGCCTAACCATTTTCTCCATCGCGCTCATCACTACCTTCAATACCCCTCCCATCCCCACTGAAGACCTCCCCACCATCATCACCCAATACCAGCAACAGCAATCGAACCTCCCCACCTATGTCTACTACAACGCCGTACCTGCCTTTCGCTACCATCTCCAACAGCAACAACCAACCCTCTCCGATACCTCTCTCCCCGCCAGCTGGTATCGTGACTGCTGGGCCAACTTACCCCAACCTTACTGTGCTGATAACGGCATCTATTACGGCCGTTGGCTTCGCCGCCAAACCTTCCCCCAACAAGCGACTGAAATCTTGACCACCATCAACGCCCCCGCCCAACCCACCTTCTGGCTCATCTTCTCCCACACTTCCCCCGACCACATTCAACAACTCCTCGCCCAACTGACCACCACCCACACCATCATCACCACCATCGAAGCCGATGGCGCCGCCGCCTACCTCCTCCAACAAGCCAACACCAACTAGGTTGTGTTGACCTAGCACACATCACTCCATCACCACACTCGCCTCATAACCAATCATTGCCCGCTTCCGCACCCCTCCCCAACGATACTTATCCCCTCGGCCACTCTTATTAATCACTCGATGACACGGTATCAAATACCCAATCCCATTCCGCCCAATCGCCGTCCCCACCGCCCGCGTCGCCCGCGGCCGCCCCAACTTCGCCGCCACATCCCCATACGTCACCAACCGCCCCTCCGGAATCGCCAACAACGCCCGCCACACCTGAATCTGAAAATTCGTCCCCTTCAATAACAACGGCAGCGGCTTATCCGGCACCTCCCGACTAAAAATCGCCGCCGCCCACGGCCGCACCCCCGCCACATCCTCCCGCCACGTCGCCAAATCCCACTCCGCCTGCAACGCCGCCACCGTCGCCCCCACCCCGTCCGTCACAAACCGCAACCCACAAATCCCCCGCTCCGTCACCGCCAACACCGCCTCCCCAAACGGCGTCTCCACACCCCCATACCGAATCACCAACCCTTTCCCCGCCCGCTTATACTCCCCCGGCGTCATCGCCTCATGCGTCACAAACAGATCATGCAACCGCCCACTCCCCGACAACCCCGCCCCCACCGCCGCTTCCCACACCGTCTCCGCCGCCGCCAACTGCTCCTTAGCATAATCCACCGTCAAAAAATGACAAAACTGCGTCGGCGACACCCCCGCCCACCGCTTAAACAACCGTTGAAAATGATACGGACTCAAATGAACCGCTTCCGCCATCTCCGCCAACGACGGCTGACGCTGAAAATTCACCTCGATAAAACGGATCGCCGCCGCAATCCGCTCATAATCCGCACGCTCTTGCTCAAAATCGCTCATCATTACTATTCCTTCTTGCTCACTTGAATACTTAACAAAACCGATAAGCACAGTATACCCCCTCCCTCCACCCACATCGACCCGAATCTTGCGCTCTTCTTATTAATCTACCCCACTCAAGCACATCTCCTCAAAACATCAAAAAAATCCGCAAAATCCCTAAAATCCGTGTCCAAAACCACCAAACCTAATCAAACCTCCTCCCTGCCTCAAGCAAAACCCCTGTTCACCGAACTAATCCCCCACTCCCCAAACCCCCACCTCCTCACAAACCACCTCCCCACCCGTCACCCCCAATCTCACCACCAACGCCCCCTCGGCCCCAAACAATAACTCCGTCATCACCACCCGCCCCCCATCAAAAAACAACTCCACCGA
>DATHYN010000480.1:0-7810 GCA_035459145.1 Anaerolineae bacterium
CTCGCGTTCACCCGCCCCAACAACCGATTCGGTATCAATCTCTGCTTCAAACTGGTGGCCAATACATTCCACAATAAATTACCCACCCCTACCACCAACATCGCCACCAAAATCCCCCCCAACGCATTCCACGACTTCCCCGGCATCAACGGCACCAAACACCACCCCAAACCTAAACACAACCCCGCCCTCAAAATCCCTCGGCCCAACCCCCACCGCCCCACCCACCGCGCACTATACCGCGCCGCCACCAACGCACTCAAACTCCCCGCCGCATAAATCATCCCAATCGTCACCGGCGGCAACAACAACACCTCCGTCAAATATAAAATCAATAACGCATCATTCATCCCCCCAAACAACTGCCACTGCCACTCCGTCAACATCATCCCCCGCAAAATCGGCTCCTCCCATAAATAAGTCAACCCTTCCTTCACCTCCCGCCAAAAGTCACGCTCGGCCACCACCACCTCTTCCTCCCCCCCCACCAACCACAACCACCCCGCCGACCACAAAAATGAGACCGCATCCACCACAATCGCCACCGGCGCCGTCAATAACTGCACCAACCCCCCCGCCACCACCGGCGCCGTCAACTCCGATACCGCATCAATCATCGCCAACTGACTATTCCCCGCCACCAACTCATCCTCACTCAAAATAGACGGCAAAAACGCTTCCTCGGCCACATCATAAAACAACCCCAAACTACCCGCCCCAAACGCCACCCCATACAAATGCCACATCTCCAACCAGCCCCCCACCGCCAACAACGGCACCACCAGCAACAAAATAGCCCGCCCCACATCCGCCCCCAACAACACTGACCGCCGCCGCCACCGATCAACCCATACCCCCGCCGGCAACCCCACCACCAAATAAGGCGCCGTCCCCGCCGCCGCCAACACGCCCATCTCCCAGGCCGAGGCAGCCAACACCTCAATCGCCACCAACGGCAACGCCAACATCGTCACCTGCGTCCCCAAACTCGAAATCGTATTAGCCAACCACAGCCGCCGAAAACGCTCATTCATCCAACGCTCTCCTTCGTTCTCTTTATCTCCCTCCTGACCCCCACACAATCAAAATCACCAAGGGCAACATCGCCCCCCAAACCCGCAGCCACATCCCAGCCCGATTATAATCCTGTACCAAAAACATTACCCGTCCTGGCAAATAAAATACCACAAACAACAACGACAACAACATAATCAACACCCCATTTCGTGCCGTCATACCACTCCCCATCACCGACACCGATTCTGCGTAAAACAAATTCCAAAAACCATTCGTCAATACCAAAATCGATATCCCCAACACAATATCGGCAACTCCCTCCCACCATAATGGCGCTTCTTCTTTTCCCTCCACCGGATACAAAGTCGCCCAACTCACCACGCCCGTCACCACCGCCGCCACCCCCATCCCCAACAATACCCACACCCCCTCGGCCGCCCCATTCGGCTCATACCACCCCAACAACAACACCCCCATAATCATCGCCACCGCCATCAATATAAAATGAAATAACAACAACGGATATAACAACCACCTAAACCAATCATCTTTCTCCGTACGCACTGGTACAAACGGCTGCTTCCACACCGCCCCCACGCCCTGCCCCACCACCGCCAATATCAACACCACCCCCGTCAGCGCTGTCGCCGGCAACGGTTCCGGCACCTCCCACACCAACCATAAATTGTTTAACAACACCATTAAATCAACCAACATCCCATCCCTTTCTACCATCACCTTCCCAATTTGTCGCCATACCTTCATCTGCTACCTACAACTTCTAGAACCCTTATCACACAATCTCATATCCCCCGCCCACCCTCAAAAACCAAATTATATCAACCAACCACAACGGCTGAAACGCATAACTCAGCAACTATTCGAGATTCTGCAACGGTAAAACCACAAAAAAAGTACTACCAGGCAACCGCTCTTCATCACACCCCTCACTCTCTACCCACAAACGCCCCCCATGCGCCTCCACAACCCCACGCGCAATCGCCAACCCCAACCCTGGCCCACCACCTTTAAACTTCATCTTCCCCGATGAATGCAAAGCAACCTCGCCTGTCTGATAAAATTTCTTAAAAATCAACTTCTGCAACTCTAAATCAATCCCAATCCCACTATCTTTGATCTGAATCTCAACCGCCTCCTCATCCCCATGAACCGCCCCCTCCACCCAAATCTCTCCCCCATCCGGCGTATACTTAATCCCATTCAATAACAAATGCTCAAATATCTTTTTCAACCACACACTATCACCATTGATAAACGGCAATGAACTCAGCCCCTCACTCACATGTATTGCCACTTCCCTTTCTCCCATTTGCCGTTGCACCGCCCCCACCAAATCAGACAACAATGCCCCCAAAGACACCTTGTCCCATGACATTTGCAACGCATCATTATCAATTTTGGCCATATCCAACATATTATTAACAATCTCATGCATCCGCTTTGCCCCCGATTGAATACCATCCACATATTCAGACTACTGTTCAGATGCCGACACCTCTAAAATCTGTGCATACCCCTGCACCAACGTCAACGGCGTTCGTAACTCATGCGCCACAACCTGGATAAACTCCGATTTATTCTTATCCAGCAAAGTCAACTCTTCATACGCATTCTTCAACTCACTTGTCCGTTCTTTGACCTGTTCTTCTAAATTCTCATTCAATTCTGAAATATGCGCCTGTATCTGCGCCATTTCTTCCGCTTGCTCCTCTAACTTCTTCACCAACCGGCTCAACTCCTCCCTTTGCTCATACATATCCAAAAAAATACGCACTTTACTTAACAAAATATTCGGATCAAACGGTTTAGATAAAAAATCAACAGCCCCCGCTTCATACGCTTTGATATGATAATATTGATCTTCATGAATCGCACTCACAAAAATGACCGGCAAACGCCGTGTTTTGGGATTGCCACGCCACAACTCTACCAACTCATACCCATTCATTTCTGGCATCTGAATATCAACAATGGCCACCGCAAAATCATGCTCCAACGTCAATAACAACGCATCATTACCATTATCAGCCTCAAAAACAGTCGCCGACACATCATTCAAAACCGCTTTCAATGCAAATAAATTTTGTTGCTTATCATCCACAATCAATATTTTAGCCATTGTTTTTTGTTCCATAACTTATTAGTCTGTAGCCTAAATAACCCAGAACACCGCACGCGGGAATCCACTTTTGAAGGCGCAGTGGACAAGGCGACGGAATCACGTCATTCCCGCGCACGCGGGAATCCACTTATAATCTGACAACATGAGAAACTTCACATTCCAGATTCTTGAGGCCACACACTACTTATCACCTGCACTGATCAACTTAAACAGTTGCTACGAACGGTTATACAACCACACCCGCAACATGGATAATAGCCGATCCGTATCAATCGGTTTCGATAAGTAATCATTAGCACCCGCTTCTAAACACGCTTCCCGATCCCCCTTCATCGCTTTCGCCGTCAATGCTAAAATCGGTATTTTTCGATGTGTTGGGTCTTGTCGAATTTGCTTGATCGTTTCCAAACCATCCATAACTGGCATCATAATATCCATCAAAATAATGTCAAACGCCATCCCCTTAGCCAACATATCCAACGCTTTTTGTCCATTATTAGCTATTTCGATTTTCAAACCATAATCAGCTAACAATTTTGATAATGCAAATGAGTTACGCATATCATCATCAACAATAAGCACCGTCCTGTTTTCAAAACTCATTTCTTGTTTATACAACTTCTTAATCGCATTTTGCTGTTCTCGCGGCATATCATCAACAACTCGATGCAAAAACAGCGCTGTCTCATCCAATAACCTCTCGGGCGATTTCACCCCTTTGACAATGATGCTATCCACATATTTCATTAACTGCTGATTCTCTTTCCGTGTCAATTCTCGGCCCGTATAAATAATCACCGGACAAATCTCTATACCTGCTTGTTCATGCATCGTGTGCAACAAATCAAATCCAGTCATATCCGGCAAATTCAAATCAAGCACCATACAATCAAACGACCTCTCCCTCAACTGTGCCAACGCCTTCTCTCCCGTCCCCACCGACACAATCTCAACATCATCCCCCTCTAATAACTTCGTCACACTACGTCGCAAACCAGCATCATCTTCCACCAATAACAATGCTCTCAAATCACCCTGTAAATGCTTATTAATACTCCCAAACGTATCTTCTAATGCATCCTCGGCCACCGGCTTCGCCAAAAACCCAATCGCCCCCCGCCGTTGCGCCTCTAACGTCGTCACATCATACACCGACATAATATGAATTGGAATATGCCGTGTTCGCGTGTCCTGCTTCAAATTCTCCAATACTTCCCATCCACTCATCTGGGGCAAATTAATATCAAGTATAATCGCTGCCGGTACAATTTCTTGGGCCACCTGCAACCCTTTTAACCCATCATCAACATGAATCGGCACAAACCCTTTCTCACGCGCAAATCGTTGCAAAATAGTAGCAAAGTGAGGGTCATCCTCGATAATAAGTAACCCCTTTTTATTATCAAAGTTCGTGGGCAATGTCACCGATCGCTTTGTAGCAACGGCCGTTTCTCCCTTCTCCTCCTCTTCTCTCCTCTTCCTCACCTCTATCTTTGGCTCCTCCACCTTCATCCTCCCCTCTCCTTCTATCAACCGCACCAATCTCTCTCCCCCATCTTCCTTACCCCCTCCCATCGTCGGCGCCGTCAACGGCAAATACAACGTAAACACACTCCCCTTACCCTCTTCACTCTCTAAACTAATATACCCCCCCAACTTCTCCGCCAACTCCCGCGAAATCGATAATCCTAACCCCGTTCCCCCATACTGTCTACTCGTGCTCCCATCCGCTTGCTGGAACGCCTCAAACACCACTTTTTGCTGTTCCGCCGTCATCCCAATCCCCGTATCTCTCACCCGCACCGCTACCATCTCTTTACCCTTGTAATCCGGCAACAAATCAGCCACTTCTGCCCGCCCTAACCGACAAGAAACGCTCCCCTCACTCGTAAACTTAAACGCATTTGATAACAAATTCTTGACAATCTGCAATACCCGTTTCCGATCAGTCACAATCTGTTCAGGCATATCATCAGCGACCTCAAGCTCAAATTCCAACTCACTCTGAGACGCCAACGGCCCAAACTGATTCTCAATCACCAATACCAAATCTTCAATCACCACCGGCTCAATCTGGAAACTCATCTTCCCCGATTCAACTTTAGCCAAATCTAAGATTTCGTTGATCAAGCTCAATAAATCTTGCCCACCCTGGTAAATGATTTGCGCCGATTCCACCTGATCGGGACTCAAATTGCCTTCATCATTTTTAGCCAACATATTTGCCAAAATCAATAAACTATTTAAAGGTGTCCGCAATTCATGCGACATATTGGCTAAAAATTCCGACTTATACTTACTCGCTAACGCCAACTCCTCCGCCCGACGCTCTAACTCTATCCGCACCAATTGCAACGCCTCATTCTGCTTATTCAACGCTTCCTGTTTTTGTTGCAAAGCCAAAGCGCTTTCTTCCAACTCCGCATTAGTCGCCTCTAACTCTGTCTGTTGCTCACGTAACCGCTGTTCAGAAATACGCAACTGCTCTGTCTGTGTTGTTAGCTCCTCATTCGTCACCCGCAACTCTTCTTGCTGTGTCTGCATCTCCTCCGCTTGTTGCTGTGTTTGCTCTAACAACGCTTGTACCTGCTCACGCGCCTGTGCCGCATGCAAAGCAATCGCCACATTCTCCGCCACACCCACTAAAAAGTCTAAATGAACGTCACTAAAATCTCCCAATGTCCCCAACTCTAACGCCCCTAAAACAGCCTCTTCATACACCAATGGCAAAGCCACTATCTGCTGCGGTGCTGTTTCCCCCAACCCCGATGAGACCTTAATATAATCATCAGGAATATTACTAATCACTATCGGGCTCTTCTCCAGAATAGCCTGCCCCACCAACCCTTCACCCGCGGCCACCACCCCCGATACATTTTTACGCCGCACATACGCATAACTACCAACCAAATGGTACGCATCATCCTCTTTTAAATAAATCGTCCCCACCGGTGCATCCAAATATTGACACAACTGCCGAATCACATTCTGCGCCAACATCATCACCGTTTGCTGACCCCGCATCCCATCATGCAAGCTAGTTTTACCTTGCGCTAACCAAATCTGCTTCTCATTACTAGCCGTCAATGCTTTCAAATTATCAATCATCTCCCGAAAAGCATGACCCAAAATATCCTCTTCCGATACCGGCTGAACCTGCACATCCAAATTGTTCTGTGCTACCTGCTTCGCCGCCACCGAAATCGTTTGCTGATATTGCACCATCTGCTTAAACGCTTGCCCCAACTCATCCGCCTCCGAATGTGGCGCCACCATCTGATTCGTATCCCCTATCGCTAACCGCCGCGCGACCTTAGCCATGCCCCGCTGATACCCTATCATTCTATTAAATGCTAACGCCAACTCTCCTAACTCATCCTTCTGGGTCACATTTAACTCTTGCCCCAACCTACCCTCGGCAATATCCCCCGCTACCCCCACCGCCTGCCCAATCACCCGACTAAACGCCCCCGCCGTATAATTCGCCCAACCCAATCCCACCACAACCGCCCCCACAGTTACCACCACAATCACTAACAACGCACTACGCAACAAACCCTCAAGTTCCGCTTGTGCCTCCTCACGATTCTTCTCCCCCCGCTCATATAACGAATTCAACAACGGCTCCAACTCGTCAACAGCTCGTTCAACTTCTTCTTGCTTATTTGCTATCTCCTCATCCGTAGCCACAACCTGCTCAAATAAACGTTGGTAATCATCAACTAACGTGACCAAATTCTCCTGTTCCGCCTCCGATACCGACGTTTCAGCTAAATCTTGCTTAAACGCCACCACCCGCGCTTGTAAATCACGCACATCATCCACCTCGCCCCGTAACAAATAATCTTTCTCAAATCGGCGCATCATTAACATATGAATCGTTAACTCATCCAACTCTTGGGCCGTGATCGCCTCCTCCACCAAATGCACTTGCCCCCGAAAATCCCCAATTAATCCCTCATCTTTATGTCCCCGCGCCTCAAGCAAGGCCACCATCTCTAAAAACAATCCCTCATAATCGGCTACATTTAACTCGATGGTTGTAAAATTAACGAGAAAATCCGCTTCGCTATCAAACAAATCTTCCAAACTTTCAATATTCGCTTCGATAATATCAACTTGATTTTCAACAACGGTCACATAATTGGCACGTGCCGCCTCAAACCCCTCATCCTGATAACGCAGAAAATAATTTTTCTCGGCCGAACGGGCCTCCAACATAGCCCGATAACTACTTTGGCTCAAATCTGTAATCGCTATATCATGACTCAAAAAATGGTTAAAATTAGCTTGACTATCCTGTTGCGCCCGATACGCAACAAGCGCCAACACAACCATCAAAACCAGCACCAGCCCAAAACCCAGCAGTAACTTAAACCGGATCTGCAAATTATTATACCAATCAATCACAATCATACCCTCTCAACTATAGATTGCCGGACGAGAAAAACAGTACGTATAGCTTTATATTGACGATTACAACTATATTTATTATCAAGACATTTATTGAATAATGCCAAAATAGACAATAAGTATACCAAATAAAAAAAATTTCAGCATTTGTTTAGAATTAAACCGCAAACTTTACTTATAAACCGCCGGTATCCACCCCCTCGGCCGCGTCGGCGCCACCGTCACCGTCGGTGGCAC
>DATHYN010000481.1:0-9664 GCA_035459145.1 Anaerolineae bacterium
GGGGTGGCGGCGGCAGGTTGGGTTGGTGGTGGTGGGGAGGTTGGTTGGGGTTGATTGGGGTCTGGGGTGATGGTGGGGGGGACGAGGGAGCCATCGGTATCGGGGTTGGGTGGTGGGGTGGGGGTGGTGGTTGGTTGGACGTTGGAGGTGGCGACGGCGGCGGCTGTTTGGGTGAGGACGACGGCGACGGCGACGTTGTCGTTGTTATCGTTGGTGGTGTCATCGGTTGGTGGCGGGGGGGATTCACCGCCGCAGGCGGTGAGGAAGATAATAAGTAAAGTTAGACAAAGGTAGCGATTATAACGCATCAGATACTCCTAATTTTGAATAAATTGTTGATACCAGGTTGTGATCGTATGGTGATGATGGTGCAACCAAAGGTCAAGAATTTGATGGACATATTGGGATACAAGTTGGGTGCGGGCATGGGGGGAGGGGGCTTGGGTGATGGTGGCGATGGAGATGGTGTTGGTGAAGTCAGGTGGGGCTAGCCAGCTAAAGGTTTGGCGACTACGGTTTTTATCTTTAATCGCTTTTTTACGTAGCCAGAGGGCGTTGTGGGGAGCGATATTTTGTTGGAGGACGCCGTAGAGGGTGAGGAGGTGGACGGCGACTGATTGGATAGATTGAGGGGAAGGGGTGCCAGGGTGTTGAGTGGCGTAGGCATCGACGAGGAGGTTGTTAAGCGGATGGGGGGCAAGAGGTGGGGTTTGGGCATGAAGGAGGTTGGCGTAGAGTGCCCAGCAAGCTGGGGAGGCACCGATATAGCGGTGGCTAAAGCCATCTATGGGGGGAAGTAATGATTGGCAACCAGGGCAAGGTTGGGGAGGGAGATTGGTCATAAGGGTAATGATAACATGTTAGAGAGTGTAATCAAAGTGGCCGAGGGGAGGTATTAATGTTTGATGTGCGTATTTTAGAATAAAAGATACAATTAGGTGTATTAAACTAAATAATCTCGGCATTTTGTCTTAAAATTATGCCGTTTAATACATTGAAGTTGTTAACTTAGAAAGGCAAAATCTTTAGGTTAAACAACTTGATTTCTGGAATTTACTTGTTTATCTTATTACAAGTTGCAGGAGATAGACAATGGCAGCAAGTCGTGAACAATTAGAAGAGTCGATAGCGGGATTAGAGGCACAGCGTCAAACATTAGGTGATGCGGTGGTGGGGCCGGCTATTGAGGCGTTAAAAGTACAGTTAGCAGCCTTATCGGGGAAGGAGGGGGTTACGGCTGTGCCGACGCGGCCAGAGGTAACGATTTTATGGGTGGGAACGGATATGGGGGAAGAGGGAGAGACGAGTGAAGCTGATTGGGAATATCGGTTGCAAGAGTTGCGGGAGCGTTTGATAGCGGTGGTGGGGGCGCAAGGTGGGGAACTGTTGCAGGAAGAGGGGGATAAGATGATGGCGGTGTGGGGTTTGCGTGGGCATCGGGGGGATGATGAGGAGCGGGCGGTGCGGGCGGCGTTGGGGTTGAAGGCGTTGGTGGCGGATGAGGAGAAGCAGTGGCAGGCGTCGGCCGAGGTGGCACCGGCATTGTCGTTGCGAATTGGTATTCATACTGGATTATGTTATTTAGATGTTGATGGGGATAAGATTAAGGGGTTGGTTGAGGGGGAGACAACAGAAAAAGCGAAGAAGATATTTATGTTGTCGGGTGGGGTGTGGCCCGCGATTAGTTTAGCGACATATCAGCATATTCGTGGTGTATTTGATGTGCATGCGGATGAAGTTGATGGTGAATTAATTTATTTTGTAGAAAAAGCGAAGCCACGTGCTTTTCCGATGACGACGCGGGTTGTGGAAGGGGTGGCGACACGGATGGTGGGGCGTGAGATTGAGTTAGAGATGATGCAGAAGGGGATGGTAGGGGCGATGAAAGAGAAGATGGGAGGGGTGGTGACAGTTGTGGGGGAGGCGGGGTTGGGGAAATCGCGGTTATTGTATGAGTTTGATGAGTGGGTTGAGTTACAGCCGGAAGATATTTTTTATTATAAGGGGCGGGCGCAGCCGGGGATGGAGTACATTCCACTTGCTTTTTGGCGAGATGTGATCAAATTTCGGTTTCAGATTCGGGATAGTGATACGACGGAGACGGTATGGGGGAAGATGGAGAAGGGGATTAAATCGTTATTGGGGGATACGCCGGAGAGTGAGCGTCAGGCGCATATTATTGGGCAGATGTTGGGGTTTGATTTCACGATGAGTCCTCATGTAGAGCCTTTGTTTGAGAAGCCGGCCGAGATTCAGATGTGGGGGTATAAATATTTGGCGCATTATTTAGTGATGATGAGTGATGTTGATCCGACGTTGATTTTGTTGGAGGATATTCATTGGGCGGATGATGCGTCGTTGGACTTTTTGCAGTATGTGGCGAGTTACACGAACTTACATTCGTTGTTATTGGTGTGTGTGGCGCGGCCGAGTTTGCTGGAACGGTTCCCAAATTGGTTTAAAGAGCCGGACAATCATATTCGGATTGATTTGCGGCCATTGTCGTTAGATGAAAGTCGTGAGTTAATCGAAGAGATTTTGCAGAAGGCGGAGACGATACCAACGGGATTGGTTGATAAATTGATTAATCGGGCGGGCGGGAACCCGTTTTATATTGAAGAGGTGATCAAATTATTGGTGGATCGCGATTTGATCAATAAGGATGGAGATGTGTGGCAATGGAGAGAGGGGGTTGAAGAGGTTGAGTTGCCGCAGTCGATGAGCAATTTATTGGAGCAGAGGTTGGCGTTATTAACGGTGGGTGAGGGGGATGTGTTGCGGCAAGCGGCGGTGGTAGGGCGTGTTTTTTGGGATGCGTTGTTGGCTTATATGCGGCGGGCGCAGGGAGGAAAGGGTGAGGAAGAGGTACAGCCATTGTTTGAGGTGGTGGAGGCGTTGCAGGCGGCCGAGTTTATTTATATTCGGGATATGCCGGCATTTTTTGATGCGCATGAGTATATTTTTACACATATTTTGGTACAAGAGGCGGCGTATGATGGGTTAACGGTCACGGAGCAGAAGACGGCGCATAGTCATGTAGCTGATTGGTTGTTGATGCGAACGGAGTCGCGTTTGGATGAGTGGGCGGGGTTGATTGGGTATCATTTGGTGCAGGCGGGCCGAGTGGGTGAGGCGGCTCATTATTTTTATATGGCGAGTCAACATGCGCAGACGATGGGCTGTTTAAGGGCCGCGGTCACATTTTTAGAAGACGCGAAAGCATTGTTGAATGAAGGGTCGCCATTATATCATCAGATTGAGGCGGCATGGCAAGAATTATCGGGGGAGAAGGCTGAGGGGGATGGTGATTAAGGGGTGTGAATTTAAGAGTTGGCTCAGAGTTCGGTGAGCGCAGGGGAATCATAGGGGGGTGGCTCTCGCTTTAGCGCGTGTAGTTTGGTAAACTTCTCAGTATGCAAACAGATAATAAGATATGGATACGGGTCGCTGGTTTGGCGATAATGATAGTGGCTATTGCGATTGCAATTGGCTGGGTAATATTGAATGGTGATCGGCGGTTGTTGCGGAATGTGAGTGTGGGAGCGACGGCTATCACACCGAATGCGGATGGCGTTGATGATATCGTCAGGATTGCATATGAGATTACACGCAATGCAAACGTATCGATTTATTTTGAAAACGAGGCTGGTGAGCGGTATTATTTTCGGCGGGAGCAGCCACGTGGGGTAAATGAGTACGAAGTGTTGTTTAGTGGGGTGGTTGAGCCGTATCAGTTGCCTGATGAGCAGATACAGGGGGAGATTTTGGCCAGATTATTGCAAGATGGGCAATATGAATGGGTTATTGAAGCGGTGGATGACAGTGGGGTCAGAGCGGAAGAGCGGGGGAGTTTGTTGATTAGCGAAGCGGATACGAGCTTGCCCGAGTTGCGGGATTATGGGTTTGATCGGGCGCTATTTACACCTAATCGGGATGGGATTGATGATCGGTTGTTGATTCAATTTTACCAGACGAAAGAGGCGCGGGTACGGGTGTATTTGATCGGGGAAGGTGGGTTGGAGTATCCGATTAGTGAATTGGAGCGAGATATTCCGCGAGGGGCGGCGGGTCGGCATTATTATGATTATGAAGGTGGGGTGGATAATGGGGCACAGCCACCAGCGGATGGTGTGTATGAGATTGTGGCCGAGTCGGCTGATGATGAAGGGCAGAAGATGCGGGTAAGTGATACGGTTGAGATACGGTATGGGGGTGTACCGCGAGCGGATATTTTTGCGCCGGCAACGGGGGACACTTTGCAGTTGAGTGGGACAGCGATTGAGCTGTGTAATACGTTATATTTTACAGTAACAGTTGAAAATTATGGGAATACACCGATTCGGACAACGGGGCCAGAGCCGGGGACGGTGTATGATTCAGATTGGAACTATAATACGGTGGGGTGGTCAACGGCATCGGGGGCGTGGCGTGTGGGGATTGGGTATGAGAATGAGTTGAGCAATTATCCCTATCGCTGGGCGGTGGGCGAGCTTGATGATTTAGAGGAGATTGATGGTTATTATTATTTGATGCCAGGTGAGCGGGCGGTGGTGACGGGGGGGATACGGTTGGTGGGGCCATTTGGAGAGCGTAATCCACAGCCATTGTGGGCCGGTTTGATACATGAAGATGTGGAGATTGCGCAGTTTAACAACCGGGTGGATCCGCAGGCGATTTTAGTAGATATGGCAGATGAGGCGAATCGGGAATCGTGTGAACCACGGCCGATACCAGAGCGAGATGAGCAATAAGATGTGGATACAACGATATTTATGGTTGGGGATGATGGTGTTAAGTTTAGTCGCTTGTCAGGGTGATGGGGGGACGGTAGAAGTGACGCGGGAAGTGGAGGTGACGCGATTGGTGACGGCGCCGGTGACGCCGGAGTATATTCCGGTGGAGGTGGTGCAGGAAGTGATTGTGGAGGTGACGCGGGTGGTGGGTGACGAGGCTGATGAGGAGATGGCGGCGGTGGGTGGGGAGGAACGGCCGTTACAATTTTGGTCGGCACCCTCGTCCGGGCTAGAGATTGAGACGAAAAGTGATTTAGTGGCCGAGGCGTTGAAAGATGTGACTGGTTATGAAGTGGAAGTGATGGTACCGGAGAGTGACGAGGGGGTGTTGGCGGCGATGTGTGATGAGCCGCAGAGGGCGGTGGGGATTTTGCCGGCCGCGGTGTATGCGTTTAGTGAACAGCTGTGTAGTAATTATCCGGTGATGACGGTGAAGCGGTATGAGCAGGCGTGGCAGATTGGGATGATATTGGTACCGATGGGGAGTGATTATACGAGTGTGGCTGATTTAGATGGCAAGGTTTGGGGGGTGCCGGAGCGTGATAATTTAGCGACGTATTATTATTTTAAGGCGTTGTGGAAGTCGTTGGGGATTGAGCCGGCCGAGGAAGTGATTTTGGGGGATGATAGTTCAGCGGTGTTAGCGGTGCTCAATGGGGAGGTGGATTTTGCGACAGCGACGTATATTCCACCGATCTTGCCTTATTTTGAGCGGGATTGGGTATTGGGGGTGGATACGCCGGAGATGTGGCGGGGATATGCTGGTGGCGGGTATACGCCACAGCGGAGTCCGATTGGGTATGTGTTGTTGGCCGGTGAACCGCGACATGGTGGTTTTCGGATTCGGGATGCGCGGGCGCGGGTATTTGACATTGCGCCGACGATATTTGCGGAGACGCGGATCTTGGAGTTAGGAGAGCCGATACCGAATGATATTATCGTGTGGGGTGGGGGATTGTCATTGGAAGTGGCGACGACATTGAGTGCCTCGTTGACGGCGTATGCCCAAGATGAAGCGTGTGCGCCGTTGTTATGTTCGCGTGATTTTTATGATTGGCAAGGGTTGACAGCGGTGACGACAGAAGATTTTGCGGCGTTACGGTTTATTGAAGAGCAAGGGGTATTGGAGGAGCTGGAGTAGTTTATGTTAGATGTAGCCGTGGTGATTGTAACGTGGAATGTGGCGCATCTGATTGAAGCGTGTTTGAGGTCGTTATATACGGAGTTGGTTAATATTGGGGGGCAGGGCAAGGTGTGGGTGGTGGATAATGGATCGACCGATGGGACGATTGCAGTGGTGCGGGAGAAGTTTCCGCAAGCGGTATTGATGGTGAATGAGGAGAATGTTGGTTTTGGGCGGGCAAATAATCAAGGGATGTGGGCGGCGAATGATGAGGTGCCGACCTATTATTTTTTATTGAATCCAGATACGGTGGTGAAGAGTGGGGCGTTGGCTAGTTTGATTGGTTGTTTAGAGACGCGGCCCAAGGTGGGAATGGTGGGGCCACGGTTGGTGTATGGGGACGGGCGATTACAGCATAGTGGATTTCGGTTTCCGGGGGTAGTGCAGTTGGCGTATGATTTATTTGATGGGCCGGCGCGGTGGTATGAGACGGGGGTGAACGGCCGTTATCCTCGTCAGCAGTACGAGAGCCATCGGTCTCCTTTTATGGTGGAGACGATATTAGGGGCGGCGATGTTGTTGCGGCGGGAGGTGTTTGAAGTGACCCAAGGGTTTGATCCGTTGTTTCATATGTATTGTGAAGAGCTTGATTGGTGTCGGCGGATTGCGGCGGCGGGGTGGTCGATTTATGTGGTGCCGGCGGCGGAGATTGTGCATTATGCGGGGGAGAGTACGGGGCAAGTGAAAGCGCAGTCGGTGTTGAATTTGTGGCAGAGTCGGGCGCGGTTATATGAACGACATTATGATGGGTGGCGATGGTGGTTAGCGCGGTGGTTGGCGGAGCGGGGGTTACGGCGGCGGGCGGCGGCGGCCGAGGGGGAGATGCGACAGGCGTATGAGATAGCGGGGGAGGCGTGGCGATAAGATGGGGGCCGAGACGATCACGGCGGTGGTATTGACCTTAAACGAAGAAGAGCACATTGGTGATTGTTTAGCGAGTTTGGGTTGGGCGGACAAGCGATTGGTGTTTGATTCATTTAGTCAAGATAAGACGGTGTCGTTGGCGGAGGCGGCGGGGGCGCAGGTGGTACAGCATCCGTTTGAGAATTATGCCCAGCAGAGAAATGCGGCGTTGGCGGCGGTGGAGACGGATTGGGTTTTTTTTGTAGATGCGGATGAGCGGAGTACGCCGGCATTGGCTAATGAGATTCGGTTGGTGGTGGCGGAGCGGCCGGAGCGGGGTTGGTATGTCCCCCGCCATAATTATATTTTTGGGAAGTTAACCTTAGGGGCGGGGTGGTATCCAGATTATCAAGCCCGTTTATTTGAATGTGCCAAAGTACGGTATGAACGGCCGGTCCATGAGGTGGCGGTGGTTGAGGGGGAGCTGGGCTATTTAGAGGAGCCGTTAGTTCATTATAATTATCGGAACGTGGCCCAGTTTCACAAGACCCAGAAGGGGTATACAGCGTATGAGGCGGGGATTTTAAAGGGAGAGATTGAAGCGGGGGAAGGGCGGAAGCCGAAAATATATACGCCGTGGACACAAGCTGTCCGTCATTTTTGGTGGCGATATGTGACCTTGGCTGGGTATCGGGATGGGTGGCATGGGTTACGGTTAAGTGGGTATATGGGGTATTATGAGTGGGTGAAGTATTGGCGAGTGTGGCGGGGATAGCGGATGATGGGTAGGGATGGGGGCAATTTCTTACGAAAATCTTGTACAAACGTTGCGTAGTCGTTACAAAATATGGACACAATGTTGACAACTGCTATTGGCTGTTATATGCTGGAGATCGCTTGTGGCAAGAGATAGCGAGCTAGACAAGATAGATGGTGCGCTATTTGTTACTGTGATAATTGTCAAAAATAAACGATTAGGAGTTAGAAGATGAAGAAAATGTCCCGATTACTGTACTTGTTAATGATTATGATGTTAGTGGTAGCCTGTGGTGGTGGCGAGGAGGTCAGTCCGACGGCGACGGCGGAGCCGGTGACGCCGACGGAAGAGCCAACGGAAGAACCAACGGAAGAGCCAACGGAAGAGCCAACGATGGCGCCAGAGAGCAATTCGATTGTGGATGTGGCGGTTAATGATGGTCGGTTTGAGACGTTGGTAACGGCCGTTACCGCCGCGGGTTTGGCGGATACATTGGCTAATGATGGCCCCTTTACGGTATTTGCGCCGACGGATGAAGCGTTTGCGGCCTTGCCCGAAGGGACCGTGGCGGCGTTATTAGAAGATCCGAATGGGGCTTTACTCGATGTTTTGTTGTACCACGTGGTGAGCGGGGCGGTTGACGCCGAGATGGTTGTGGGCTTGGATAGTGCCCTGACGATGGCTGGTTATGAGGTGACGATTACGGTTGATGATGATGGTAATGTGATGCTGAATGATACGGTCAATGTGATTATTACTGATATCGAAGCGGATAACGGGATTGTGCATGTGATTGATGCGGTGTTGTTGCCACCAGCGGATGACGAGATGGGTGAGATGGATGACGAGATGGGTGAGATGGGGAATATTGCTGAGGTGGCTACGGAAGCGGGTAACTTCACGACGTTGTTAGCGGCGGTGGAGGCGGCGGGGTTGACGAGTGCGTTGACTGGTGACGAGATGTTGACCGTATTTGCGCCGACGGATGAAGCGTTTGCGGCGTTGCCAGAGGGGACGGTGGAAACGTTGTTGGCTGAGCCGAATGGGGCGTTGAGCAATATTTTGCTCTATCACATTGTGGAAGGGGCGGTGATGGCCGAGACGGTGTTGACGTTAGAGTCAGCGACAACGATGTTTGGTGAAGATGTGACGATTACGGTTGATGACGGCAATGTTTTCTTGAATGATACGGTTCAAGTGGTGTTGACAGATATTAAAGCGAGTAATGGTGTTATTCATGTGATTGATGCGGTGTTGTTGCCCCCAGCAGATGATGAGATGGGTGAGATGGATGATGAGATGGGTGAGATGGGGAATATTGCTGAGGTGGCTACGGAAGCGGGTAACTTCACGACGTTGTTAGCGGCGGTGGAGGCGGCGGGGTTGATGAGTGCGTTGACTGGTGACGAGATGTTGACCGTATTTGCGCCGACGGATGAAGCGTTTGCGGCGTTGCCAGAGGGGACGGTGGAAGCGTTGTTGGCCGAGCCGGATGGGGCGTTGCGTAATATTTTGCTCTATCATGTTGTGGAGGGGGCGGTGATGGCCGAGACGGTGTTAACGTTAGAGTCAGCGACAACGATGTTAGGTGAAGATGTGACGATTACGGTTAACGATGGCAATGTTTTCTTGAATGATACGGTTCAAGTGGTGTTGACAAATATTAAAGCGAGTAATGGTGTTATTCATGTGATTGATGCGGTTTTATTGCCGCCAACGGAGTAAGATAGTTAACCTGAGCTCGATAATGAATGAAACCTGTGGATGAGTTGGTCGTTGTGTTGTTAGGGTAGATTTCTCGACTTCGTTCAATCCTTGATTTAGTGGTGGGGTTTGTCGAGGGCGGGGCGGATTGAACTACGCTCGAAATGACGTTGGGAAGAGGGGGAATTGTCGAACTCAGGTTAGTTAGATAGTTGGTGAATCTGTGGTTAATCAAACTGATTAACGGATGCCCCCCGTGATATGGCTCACGGGGGGTATTTTTTTAGGGGATGGTGATGGTGCCGAGGGGGATGGCGTGTTGGGGATTGCTGAGGGGGCCGGTGGTGGGGAGGCGACGGTTGGTGGGGAGGTGATAGAGACCGG
>DATHYN010000482.1:0-1038 GCA_035459145.1 Anaerolineae bacterium
TTGGTGATGGTACAACTACAGATCGTTATATTCCCACGCAGGTTGCAGGAGCTTGGATTAAAATTTCTGTGGGCTTACAACATGTTTGTGGTCTTAAAACCAATGGCACAATTTGGTGTTGGGGAGTTGGAACTAATGGTCGCTTGGGCAACGGAGCGACGAGTAACTCATTGGTTCCGGTGCAAATCAGTTCGGCAAATACATATATTGACGTCAGTGCTGGCGGGGGGACTTCCTGTGCTGTCAGAAGTAGTGATGGTAAGGTTGAGTGTTGGGGCCGAGGAAACACTGGCGAAATGGGGAACAGTACAGTTACCCTGGACAACACCACGCCGGTGGTGGCCTCGTTGGCGACTGGAACCTATGCAAAGGTGGTTGTTGGTGGAAATTTTGTTGGTGCACTGACAAACTCAGGAGGAGCTATTCATTGTTGGGGTGGGAATGCCAATGGACAATTGGGTGTAGGTAACACCACCGACTACTGGAATACTTTGGCGACTGTTTCAGTTTCAAGTATTGACAAGATTGAGGCAGGAAACTCACATATGTGTGCCTATAAAAGTGCAACGATGGAAGTGCTTTGTTGGGGAGGCGACACCTATGGTCAAATTGGTAATGGTGTAGGGACAACGGCGGTGACATCGCCATTTAGTTTGGGAACTTCACAGTGGGCAGATGTATGGGCTGGATATAACCATAGCTGTGGTCTTCGAACTAACGGGACCACAAGTTGTTGGGGGAATGGTGCCAATAATCAACTGGGTGATGGAGGAGCGATTAATCAGCAATCGCCGGTGCAGATCAATCCTTGATGATTGTTTAGAAGAATTCTTTTACGACTTTTGTAACATAGTCCACTTGCTCATCTGATAGCCCAGGGTTGGCGCCCCAATAAATCCCGCAATCCATAATTTTATCAGCACCCTCTAATGAACGAGCCACTCTGTGATCAAAGTGTTGAAAGGCCGGTTGCCTGGCCATATTGCCACAAATAATATGGCGGGTTTCTATGCCAGACTTATCCAGGTGATTTTTAAA
>DATHYN010000483.1:0-3463 GCA_035459145.1 Anaerolineae bacterium
AAGAGGAGGTAGTGGCCGAGTTCGTGGGTGAGGGCGCGCCACCAATCTTGGGTGAGGTCGGCTTGGTTTTCGCCGAAGGGGTCCCAGTTGGAGCCCATGCGGATGATGCCGGGGCGGTAGGCGTTGGTGATGACGCCGGTGGGGCCGAGGTCGTGGACGGGGTCGTCGACGACGCCGCCGAGGGTGGCGGCGGGGTGGATGTCGTTGGCGGCATAGATGTGGAGGTCGGCGCTGTGCCAGTTTTGGCGGTTTTGGTAGATGTTGACTTGGCCGAGGAGGGCTTGGCCGTTGGTGACATCGAAGAGGACGTCGGAGGCGTTTTTGAGGGCGAAAGCTAAATTGTCGAGAAAGAAGTCATCATTTTGAGCATCCCATTCTAAAGAGATATCAAAATTGAAAATTAGTAAGGGGTTATTGGCTTGAATGACAAGTTTTTTCGTGTTACCTGTGGTTATAGCCGGAAAATCGAGGCCAGTTAAGGTGACGGGGGCGCTGGTGTAATAGAGGGTGTAGCTATCGGTGGCGGTGATGGGGAGGAGGGCCATTAGTTGATCACCTATTTGTAATTGGCCTTGACTTTGTAGAAACCCATAATCATCGGTGCGTACCGGCTGATTGTTATTATCGACTAAGGGAACGGCACCATTGCTGTAACCAGCGGGTAAGCGGTAGATGATGGCTTGGGAGACGGTGGCGGTGGTGGTGATGGTGCCACTGTAGACACGGATTTGGGGGCCGCGTACGCGGAAAGATGTACTGACAGCGCTGGCTCGGCTATAAAGAAAGGGTCCGGGGGTTTGATGGGTATAACTAATTGTTTGTGGTGGGAGAGGGGTGGGGGATACGGTTACGGGTTCGAGGCGGAAGAGGACATTGTCTGAATAACCAAAGAAACCGGAAGCGCGCAAATCCCAATAGTAGGTATGGGTTTGATTACTGGGGATAAAGGTCGTGGTGGTGGTGGGGGTGGCGGGAAACCATTGGCCGCCGCCATTGGGGGAGTAGTAGCCTTGAACAGATGTGGCCGTATAGTTAAGAGGATGTTGTAATGTGTAAGAGATAGGGATGATGAGGCCATCAAAATAGCCATACTGAGCGTATGTATCGGCGGGGGGTAATGGTTGGGTGGGGAGTAATGGTTGGATCTGGTTGGTGCGGAAAGTGTCAGTGGGCATGGTGTCTAGCGGGTGATAGTGGGGGTTTATATAGATAGTGTCATCATCACCGTTGTTGCCGATGGCAAGGTCGAGGTCGCCGTCGCCATCGACATCGATCCATGCGACGCGATACGTATTAAAGTTATCGATGGGCAAAGAGCCGACGGTAAAGTTGCCGGTGCCGTCATTGATATAAAGTCGGTTAGGGTCACCATTACCAGCGATAGCCAGGTCGAGGTCACCATCATGATCAATATCACCCCAGGCGAGAGCAAAGCTTTTGAGGCTGGAATTGGCGGGGAGGGGGGCGACGGAGAAGTTGCCAGCCCCGTCATTGATATATAGCTTGTCATCGTTTTCGTTGCCAATGAAGAGGTCAGGGTCGCCATCGCCATCGACATCGGCGAAAGCGATGCTTTTGGTGTTAGCAAGGTCGAGGGGGAAGGGGGCGGGGGAAAAGCTGCCATGACCATCATTGATGTAGAGTCGATTGGAATTGTTCTGATTACCAAGGGCGAGATCAAGATCACCATCACCATCGATATCGGCGAAAGCGATGCCATTCGTGTTGGTAGGTTCTGTGGGGAAGGGGGCGACGGAGAAGTTGCCAGCCCCATCATTGATATAGAGTTTGTTAGGGTCATTAGAATTGCCAGCGAAGAGGTCGGGATCGCCGTCACCATCGACATCGGCGAAAGTGATGCTGCGCGTGTTATCAGCATCAAAGGGGAAGGAGGTAGGAGAAAAGCTACCGACACCATTGTTGAGATAGAGTTGGATGGGTTCACCATTATTGCCGGCAGCGAGGTCGAGGTCGCCATCACCATCAACATCAGCCAGGGCTAAACTTCGCGTATTAAAAAAGTCAGCGGGGAAGGGAGCAAAAGAGAAGTTGCCGGCCCCATCATTAAGACGAAGTTGTGTAGGATTGTTGTGATTACCAATGAGGATGTCGATGTCTCCATCGCCGTCGACATCGCCCCAGGCAAAATCCTCCAAGGAATTAATGGTGGAGGTTAAGGTGTTCATAGAGAAATCAGCTAGGCTGTCATTGATGTAAAGTTCGTTTTTTTCGGTGTTGTTGGCGAGAGCAACGTCGAGG
Organism: Anaerolineae bacterium; assembly: GCA_035459145.1. Classification (GTDB taxonomy): domain Bacteria; phylum Chloroflexota; class Anaerolineae; order Promineifilales; family Promineifilaceae; genus DATHYN01. The sequence goes on from DATHYN010000483.1 coordinate 2,260, forward strand.
TTGCCATCCCCATCAGCATCCGCCCAAGCGATCGATCTGGTATTACGAGGATAGGAAGCGAAGAAGATGAGAGAAAAGTCACCGAGGCCATTGTTGAGATAGAGTTGGCTTGTTTGATTGAAATTACCAACGATAAGGTCGAGGTCACCATCTCTATCAGTGTCACCAAAAGCGAGTGTTGTGGTTCGGGTAGAATTAGTAGGGAAAGAGCCGAGGGAAAAAGTGCCGGCGCCATCATTAAGATAGATTTGATTGATTTGACTATAGTTGCCGACAGCGAGGTCGAGGTCATTATCGCCATCGATATCGCCTAAATCAAGGCTGTAAGTGGCATAAGAGTCAGTGGGGAAGGTGCCGAGGGAAAAGTTACCTATGCCGTCGTTGAGATAGAGTTGATTGGGTTCGTTGTCGTTGCCGACGGCTAGGTCGAGGTCGCCATCATTATCGATATCACCCCAAACGAGACTGCGGGTCATTACGTAAGGGTCGGTGGGGAAGGTGCCGAGGGAGAAGTTGCCAACGCCGTCGTTGAGATAGAGTTGATTTTGTTCGTTGAAGTTACCGACAGCGAGGTCTAGGTCCCCATCGCCGTCGACATCGGCGAAGGCGAGGCTGTAGGTGTTGTGGGCAGTGGTGGGGAAGGTGCCGAGGGAGAAGTTGCCGGCGCCATCATTGAGATAGAGTTGGTTTTGTTCGTTGGCGTTACCGACCGCGAGGTCGAGGTCGCTGTCGCCGTCGACATCACCCCAAGCGACAGATCTGGTATTGTGGGCATTGGTGGGGAAAAGGCCGAGAGAAAAGTTGCCTGCCCCGTCATTGAGATAGAGTTCATTTGCGCTCCCATCATTGCCAACAGCGAGATCAAGGTCACCATCACCGTCGACATCGCCCCAAGCGACAGCGCTACTGTTGCCGATTTCATCACTAATTAGTTGAGTTGTAAAAGTGGGGGCGATGTTGGTGTTGTACGGAAGGAAGGTGGGAGGGAGGGTGGGTGATGATGATTTTTGTTGGAGGAGAATGGGGGAATTTTTGGCAATAACGGGTTGGTAGCTTAGCCTGAATAGAATGAGGAAGGAGACGAGGAGGCTGGTGATGATGAGCATCAATTTGAGTGATGGTCGACGGGTAGTTTGGGGGATGGATAAGATGTTTTTGGCAAATGGTTTTTTAGAGTATGATTTAGTTATCATTATCTTTCCTT
>DATHYN010000484.1:0-5701 GCA_035459145.1 Anaerolineae bacterium
GCCGCACCACCCCCTCCGCCGCCCCCATCATCTTCTGCCCAAACACCCCCACCAAACGCGGCACCACCCAGCCCCCCTCCTCCCGCATCACCAAGCCCAAATCAACCAACCGCGCCCGCCCTTGCTCCCGCCACAAACCGGCCATCACATCCCCCGCCGCCACCTCTCCCCAACAAGCCGACCACACATCCCAACCAATCACCACCCCTGGCGCCAACAACGACGCCCGCCACAACAACGCCCGCCCCCTCTCCTCCCCCTCATCCCCCGCCGCCAACTGCTCATAACTCAAAGCAAACGTCTTCGACACATCCACCTCATGCTTCGTCACCGACCCCGCCGCCCACTTGCCCTGCAACGACGGATGATTCAATACATCCATCGCCCCCAACTGCGCCACATAATCCGCCGCCGTCACCGTCTCAAACCGACTCAAAAAACCACCCGCTAACTGCAACGCCAACGGCAAATCACCCAGCTCGGCCGCAACCATCGCCGCCCCCGCCTCATCCAACCGCCCCGCCAACCGTCGCAACAGCGCCACACTCTCCCCCCGCGCCAACATCCCCAATGGCAAGGCCACCACCCCTGTCTCCGCCCCCCAATGGCCATCCCGACTCGTCACCAACAGACGACACGCCCCTGTCACCGGCATCCACGCCGCCAACGTCGCCTCATCAGGACAATGATCAAAAATCAACAACCGCTCACGCCCATCCGCCCACGCCGCCCGCACCGCCGCCACCTTCTCCGCCACCGTCATCCCCACCAACGATAATCCCATCGCCTCCCCACAAGCAACCAGCTCCGCTTCAATCCCCGCCGCCTGCCCCAGCGACACCCAAAACACCCCACCCTCAAAATATGCCCCGTACCGATGCGCAAATTCCACCACCAACTGGGTCTTGCCCACACCCCCTACACCCGTCACCACCACGACCTTCTGTCCCTCCGCTCGCCCCCGAAAATTCTCCGCCACGAGACGCAACGCCTCATCCCGCCCACCAAACAATGGATTAGGCCGCAAATCAAGCCGATGGGGCTGTGGCAACACACCCACCGCCGGCACCTCGGCCACCGGCAAATCCGCCACCCCCAACCTGTCACCCCGCTCACCCTCCTCCCGCCACACCCACTCCCCTTCCTCCCGTACATAAACCATCGGCACCAAAAAATCAGCCCCACTCATCCCCGCCGTCGCCACCCCCAACGCTTCATCAACCGCTCCCGTGGCCCACAACGCTTGATAAAATGGTGGCGTCAGCTTCACAATCGTCTCAATCTTCACCTTGGCCGTCATCGCCACCACCGCCGGCACCCCCGCCTCTATCACCAACGTCTGCGCCACCCCATGCCAAACTTTCTGTCTCTCTTCATCCGTTAATGTCGCGCTCCCCTCACATGCCGCCAAAAAGATCATCGTCGGCCGGTGCCCCGGCCGCAACTTATCCAACTCAGCCCGTAATGTCGAGGCCGCCACCGGTTCCACCAGCCCATGCTCATCAACGAAATACAATATCCCCTCCGCCCCACTTAAAGGTAATGTCCCATGCAAAATCAAATGCAATATCGTAAACCGCTCCTGCGCCAACAACTGCATCATCCGCGTCAACGTCGGCTGTTCCCCTCCCCCCGAGGCCAAAATCGTCGTCCGCTCCGCCCCCACCACCTCGGCCACCACCGCCGCCATCTCCCCCGCCGCAAACGGCGCTATCTCAAACGGCGAATCCGCCGCCGGCGACGCCGCCACCACCAACACCCGCACCCCCTCTTTCGCCACCAACGCCTGCCCCGTCCGCGCCGTCTCCAACTGAATCGCAAACGGCGTGCTCTGCTCCCAACGCAACGACCGCCACGCCACCCCACCCGTCCCCAATGGTGCCGCTAACCATTCCCAATGAATCGATAACAACGCTATCGGCCGCACAATCAACTGCACCCGTAACTCCCCTGCCAACCCCCGCGCCCGCCACCACGCTTCCGCCACCGTTGCCGTAAACAACGCCCGCCCCAACTGCTCCCCATACGCCACCGGCTCACCCGCCACCAAGCTCAAATTCATCTGTAACACACCATCAAATTGAAACATCCCCTCCCCAATCACACTCGTCTGCCGTGACCCCGCCATCGTCGCCCGCAAACGAACCGGATACAAATCAACCTCCTCCCCACTCGGCCACCCAATCTCAATCTCTAACTTATTCATCATATACGCACCGAAATCCCACCCCATCATCCGTCACATCATAAAAAAACGTCGCCCGATCCGTCGCCCGCACCCCCATCGGTAACATCGCCCAACTACCACCTCGCCCCACCTTCTTGTTCGCCGTCGATAACAATGGCCCCGTCGGATTATCCCCCGTCGACCGCTCATAATAATCCTCAGCATACCAATCAAACACCCACTCATACACATTACCCGCCATATCCAGCGCCCCAACCCAACTCGCCCCCTCGGGATAACTACCCACCGGGGCCGTCCGCGCAAAGCCATCATCCACCGCCCGATCTGGCCACATCGGATACCGCTCATTCTCACAATTGCTATCACAATAATTAAGCCGACTACCATCAAACGTATACCCCCACGGATATGTCAACCGTTCCGGCCCCCGCGCCGCATACTCCCACTCCGCTTCCGTTGGCAACCGGCCCCCGCGCCACTCACAAAAAGCGACCGCCCCAAACCATGATACCTCCACCACCGGATGCTGTTCAAAACCAGCCAACGGCCGATACGCCGTATCCACCTCCTCAATCAAAGCCGCCTGCTCCCCAATCGCCAACCAAGCGACGCCGCTCTCTTCACGATTCCCCTTCTCATTCAAAAAATAAGCGAACAGTTCATTACTGACTTCTTGCTCATCAATCCAAAACGAATCTAACACCACCGTATGCATCGGCTGTTCATCATCAAAATAATCAGCCACACACGCCGACCATTGCTCAAGGCATAACGCTAACGCCCCATACATCTCTTGCTCTGTAATACCCATCCGAAAGGTTCCCCCAGGCACATACCGTTGTTGGCTACGAAGCCCTTCCCCCACCGGCACCACACGGCTATCACCCGCCACCGACACTGGCGTCCCACTCGCCGTGGGCGCCACTGTCACCGTCGGCGTCTCTGTTGGTGCTGGCGTCCGCGTTGCCGTTGCTGTTGGTGTCACCGTCGCTGTCGCCGTCGCCGTCGCTCCATCCGTCGGTGTCACCCTCGGCAACTCGGCCAACACCGCCACCGCCGTCAACGTCCCCGCCAACGACGTTCCATCACCCCCCTCACCACCCCGATACCAACCCATCAAGCCTAAACCTAACAACATCCCTACCATTAGAAAGAAAATCCCCCCCCACCCCCTACTAGACACATCAGTGACCGCGGCCCCTTGCCCGCCACCCCCAGCCATTGCCAAGCCGTTCGTCAACCTGTCCGCGGGACTATCCGCCGCGCTGTCCGCCACGCTATCCGCCAACACCGTCTCCACCCCCAAACCATCTGGGGACAAAATCGTCTCCAAGCTAGTCGGAACCCGTGCCTTAAGCACCTCAAAATCAATCTGATCTGTCTTCATCGCTGGCAAAATTAGCGGGGGAATACCATCCGCTTTGATAACTTCTTCACTCGTCAACAACGGCCGCAACGCCGCCACCACTTCATCCGCTTTTTGATAACGCCACTTTGGATTCTTGACCAACATTTTATGGATAACGGCCGTTATCCCCTCCGGTAAATTCGGATTCAACAACTTAATATCAGGCAACGGCTGATGCACATGCTTCATAATCAACGCCAACGGCGTATCCGCCTCATACGGCTGATGCCCCGTCACCAAATAGAAAAACAACACCCCCAACGAATAAATATCACTCCGCTCATCCCCCGATTGCCCCGCCCCCTGCTCCGGTGACATATACGCCGGCGTCCCCACCATATCCCCCGTTTGCGTATACGTCGTCCCCGTCAACATCTTCGCTATGCCAAAATCGGTCAGAATCGGCTCCCCCTCCTCATTCAACAAAATATTGCTCGGCTTAATATCCCGATGCACCATTTGCCGCTTATGTGCATACGCTAACGCGCTACCAATAGCCAAGACCAGCTCAATCGCTTTCCGCAACGGATAATGCTGCCCTTTCGCCTGTAAAGCGGCTAAACGATCCCGCAACGTCCCCCCACTCAAATATTGCATGACGATATAATGCATATCATCCCGTGCTTCAAAATCATGCACTTGCACAATATGGGGATGCGTCAACGCCGCCATCGCTTGCGCTTCACGCCCAAACCTCTGCCGAAAAACGGGATCGTGGGCCAAACGCCGATCCATCACTTTAACCGCCACCCGCCGTTTTAGATGGGCTTGGTAACCGAGATAAACATCAGCCATCCCGCCTTGGCCCAAATAATCACGGATCTCCGTTTTGCCCAACGTCTGCCCAATTAAATCATCTCGTCCCATAGGCTATTTAGGTGGCCGCGGCACCAACACCGGCGTGTTTTCCTTATACGCTTCATAATCATCTTGTCCCCCCCACTTCTCATCCGCCCGCGCCTCTAACATCGGCACACCACTCACCCGCATCAACAATATAATCGTGAATACCGGTGAAATCAACGTCCCCAATTGCCACCCACGCAAAGCGGGCCAAGCGATCACCGCAATCCCAATCCATAATAAAATCTCCCCAAAATAGTTGGGATGACGAGACCAAGCCCATAAACCGGTATTGATAAATTTCCCCTTATTCTCCGGCTTAGCCCGAAAAGCACTTTTTTGGGCATCAGCGACCACTTCAATCCCAAACCCAATCACCCATAAACTAGTTCCTATAAATGCCAATATCCCTAACGTCACATCTCGGCCCGACGTCATCGCCGCCAACGCCGCCGCCACCGAAAACGTCACCCACAACCCCTGCAACGTCCACACCAACAAAAACTGCGGCCATGACGTTTTGATATCATCAAACCGGCCATCTCCCCCCGCTTTACGCGTCCGCAAAAACAAAAAACTACCCAAGCGGATGGTCCAAATCGCAATCAACCCCACCAACAACCATCCCCGCGTATTCATCTCCGGATTAAACGCCACCGTAAAAACCAAAACCGATAAATACGTAACACTCCCCATTAAATCGTAATAATGCTCCGTTTGGTTCAAATAAGCCGGCACAAACGCGACCCATTGAATCACAAACGCCAACATAACCACCCATGTAAACAAGGGCAAACCACCCACCACCACCCCATTCTGACTACCCAACCACGCCAACCCCGCCCCAATTAAAAGTACGATAGGCATCGCCATCAACCGTTGCCGCTCTACATCACTCATAACACATCCTTTTTGCTCTTAAACAATCTGTTCTAACCCATATAAGTTGTTTACATTTATTACCAACAAATCCCTGTCGATTATAACACAATGTCGCCCGCAACCCCGCCCCAACGTGTCACGCTCCCCTTAACCACCACAACCACAGCCCCTCCCAAATGTTATTTCGAGTGGAATTTTACCCGCCCTCCCCCTTTGGAACCTACCAATCGACAAAGGGTAAAATGGAGTCGAGAAATCTACCCTAACCTGAGTTCGACAATTCCCCCCCTCCGCCCAACGTCATTTCGAGCGCAGTTCAATCCGCCCCACCCTCGACAAGCCTCACCCCTAAATCAAGGATTGAACGAAGTCGAGAAATC
>DATHYN010000485.1:0-90017 GCA_035459145.1 Anaerolineae bacterium
AACTCGGCCCCTTCACATCATTTTTCATCTCATTATCCTCACAAAAAAAACTTATTTCCCCTCACCCCAAAACATACCATTCTACCCCAACCACACCATTAAAGATACCCCCCGTAACTCCTAATCCATCCTCCCCTACCAACCCATACCGCAATTTGCCCAAAGATCTGTTTCCAACTAGTCAAAGCTCCCCCTTGAGAATGCTGTCATTCACAAAATCCCCCTCTAGCCCCCTTCGAGGGGGCGCCCCATATAGCCCGATGCGTTCACGCTCGGGCGGGAGTACCCTCAACAACACCGCCAACAACGCTCAAACCTCTCTCCACATAACCCTGCTCCAAAAAACGCACCACCTTCCCCCCCCCCTCACCAACACCCAAAAATCCATCCAATCCCCAAAATCCGCGTCAAATCCCACCAAACCTCCTCAAACCAACACCTCCCTCCCTTCACCAACACCAAAAAATCCGCCCAATCCCCAAAATCCGCGTCAAAATCCACCAAACATCCCTCAAACCAATACCTCCCTCAAGCCAAACAAATCACCCTACGCCGGCAAAACCAAATAAAATGCACTCCCCAGCAACTTCTCCTCATCATACCCCTCACTCTCGGCCCACAACCGCCCCTCATGCGCCTCCACAATCCCCCGCGCAATCGCCAACCCCACCCCCGGCCCACCACCCTTAAACTTCGTCTGCCCACTCGAATGATGCGACACCTCCCCCGTCTGATAAAACTTCTCAAAAATCAACTCCAACGACTCGGCCGCAATCCCAATCCCCGTATCCCGCACCACAACCTCCACCCCCGCTTCACCACCCAACCGCTCATGCGCCTCATCAAAACGACCCGTCACCGTAATTTGCCCCCCATCCGGCGTATACTTAATCGCATTCGTCAATAACTGCCGCCACACCGTCAACAACGCCTTCAAATCCCCCTTCACCTCCGGCAAACCAGCCACCGATTCATCCACCCGCAATCCCAACCCCCGCTCAGCCAACACCGCCGCCAACTCCCTCTCCAACTCCCCAAAAATCCCCGCTAACGACAACGGCTCCGCATTAATCGACAACTCCCGACTATCTATCTTCGTAATCATCAACATCGATTCCACAATCTGACTCATCCGTTCCGCCGCCCCCACAATTCCCGCCAACATATTCAACTGCTTATCATGCCCCGTCAACACCGGATCCCGCCGCAATAACTGACTATACCCCGCCAACACCGTGATCGGTGTCCGCAACTCATGCGACGTCACCCCAATAAAATCCATCTGCGTCCGATACATCTTCTCCAGCTCAGCATATGCCGTCTTCACATCCGCCGTTCTCTGCGCCACCATCTCTTCCAAATGCGCATTAAACTCCCGAATCTGCTCATACAACAACGCATTCTGAATCGCAATCGCCGCCTGATCGGCAAACATCACCGCTAACTTTTGCGCCTCCTCCTCAAACGGCTCCAACTCCTCCCGCGCCAACGACAACATCCCCATCACCTCCCCCTGATGAATCAACGGTATCCCCAACCAAGATTGCGGCCGCGCCAACCGCCCCACATGCTTCCACGACTCATAGGCGGCGACATCATCAATCGCTAACGGCCGTTTAGACCGATAAATCCGCACAAACACATCCATCTCATCATCAACATCAATCATCAACCTCTCCCCCAACGGATTCGCCTCCCCATACCCATGCACCGCCACAAACTCTAACCGCTCCTCACGCCACAACAACAATGCCCCCCGATCATACGCCACCACCAACCCCAACTGCTCCAAAAACTGATCCAAAATCGATTCCAACTCCAACGTCCGCGTCAACACCCGCCCCACCTCATGCAAAACCTCCGTCAACTGCCGCCGTAACTGCTCACTTGCGTACAAATCCGCATAATGGGCCGCCTCCTGCTTGGCCGCCTCCGTCTCATGCTGAACCGACAACTGCCGCAACCGCTTATCGCTCTCATGATTATAAACCTCTTCCTTCACCTGATGGAAGCGCCGATAATACTCATACGCCCCCGCAAAATCCCCCACCATCGCGCACCCCTCGGCCATCAACTCACACGCCCGATACAAATACCCCCGATTCCCAATCTCCTCCCCCAACGCCACCGCTTTCTCCAAATACTCAATCGCCAGTTCACCCTGCTCCCGCTTCAACGCCAACTCACCCAATAACGTCAACACATACACTTCGTCGTTGGGATTGGGGGCCGAGGGCAACAACGCCAACGCCCGCTCAAAATGCGCCTCCGCCGCCTCAAACTCCCCCTTCTTCAACCGCATCTCCCCCACCGTATTCGATAACACAATCTGCAAATTCGTATAATCTTCCGCCTCGGCCACCTTCAACCCCTCCAACCCATACCGCAACACCTTCTCCTCATCCCCCAACTGCACATAAAAATAACTAATATTATTCAACAACTGCCCCACCCGATACGTATCCCCCAACTTCCGAAACATCGCCAAACTCTGCTTCGCATACTCAATCCCCTGCTTCAAATCTCCCATCTCCGTCGCAATCACCCCCAACCCATTCAACACCTTAGCCCGATGATGATCGTCCTTCAACTGCGTGCTCAACTCCAACTGCCGCAAAAAAGCCTGCAATGAATCCGATAACTGCCCCAACCGCCAATAAATAACCGCCAATCCCTCCCAAACCGTCAACAACTGCCGTTCATCCCCATACGCCTCCACCAACGTCAACCCCTCCAACCCCACCGCCAACGCCTTATCATGCTGTCCCAACGCATTCAACGCCTTGGCCAAATAATTTTGTCCCATCCCCACCAACGCCTGATCATCCAACTCCCGCGCTACCACCAACGACTCCTCCGCCAGCCGCTTCGACCGTGCCGCGTCCTTTAACATCAACCCGTCACACAACGCATGCAACGCCCTAATCCGCTCTCTCGGATCCGTCGCCGTCTCTAATCGCGCCTCTAACTGTTCCACATCTATAGACATACCTTAATCATATTACGTTTTCCCCCTAAAACCAACCCCAATTTACACATCCCCCCAATTTATAAAAGGGTGCGTTTCATCTCAATAAAAACCCACCCTAACGGTGGTGCAATTTGCCAAATCGCCAGACTTCCAACTACACACCCGCTCTCACTCCACCAACACAAAAAAAATCCGTCCAATCCCCAAAATCCGCGTCAAAACCCACCAAACCTACTCAAACCAAAGTCTAACTCCAACGATCGCCTATATGTCGTCGCTAGAAACTGTCTGCAGAAACGGCCGTTGTCTAAAACCAACAACTACACCAACTAATTCGATGAAAACGGCCGAAACGAAATATCCCCTTCCGTCACCTCCTGCCCCGTCAAACCAAACATGCCCGTTTCACCCAACCGCACCACCATTTCAGCCAATACTCGCGGCTCAACATTGGCTTCTGATTCTAGCCACCAGATAATCCCCCCCACAACCATGTCGGCGACTAAATTAGCGACAACATTGGGTGGCTTGGGTAAAAGTGCCAAATTCCCATCCTTGGCCATAATATGAATGATTGCCCCAGCAATAAAGCGGCGAAAGCGCGTCCGAATCATACTCCCCGCGGCCGAGGTGAAAAGCGCCCGGTACAGAAGCTGATTTTCGGCAACATGGTTATAAAAAACCAATAGGTTAGCATAAGTTATTTGTGATGTACTCTGTCCTATATCTGACTGCGGGTAGACTAAATCCTCTTTGATTGTCTCCACCGCCGTTTCAAAATAAGCCAGTAACAAACTCTCCTTGTCCCCATAATGGCGGTAAACCGTGGCCCGATTCCGCCCCGCCCGTTGCGCCACATCCGCCATCGTGATCGTTTCATACGGTTTTTCCGCCAGCAATGCCAACATCGCCTGTTGAATCTTCTCTTTGGTATATTCTGCACGTTTGGTCATCATCATGCCTCCATTAGTTATGCGACTATTGTCGCATAAAACGATTGACAAGAAAACAGGAAAGTTTATCATTCTACTATTGGTTACGAATAGGAGAGGATCATGAAACAAACACGTCTGTTTTATATGTTATGGTTAGTAGGCTTGTTAACGGCCGTTTTATCGACTACTACTCATTTGTTGGCCGCTGAGGCTGAACCAATGGCCATCACGGAATCATCATTTGGCCCCACCACAGCCGAATCAGCTTCTGCCGCCGTGACCCGCGCCTGGCAACTCGCTTCCGCCAGTGATGCCTATCAATACCGTACTCGATTGGAACAGACGACCTACCCCCTGCCCAGTCTGATGAATGCCGGCCAACCGGCACAACAAGAAACATTAGGCGTGGAAGGAGCCGTGCAACTAACCGCCCGTAACCTGACCCTAAAACTGTGGACAGATGCCTCTTTTGATCCCACGAGCGGCATGGAAATCCGTGTGGAAAATGGTTTGGCCGAAGGACGTGTTGGGTCTGGCCCCTGGCAACCCATCGACAATATTGGCGAACTGTTTGCCCCCGGTGGTGACCCGCTGGGCTTTTTGTCAGCTGTGAAAGATGTCACCCCGGCCGGAACCGAAAAACGAGCGTTGGGCACCACCCAATTAACCTATCAACGCTACACATTTACGCTCAATGGTCCAGCCCTCGCCCGTTACCTGCAACAGCAAATGGAAGCCTCCCTACGTCAACAAGGACAATGGATCGACGGCCTACAATCCAATATGGCCACCCGCTATACCCACATGGAGGGAGTTGGCACCATCTGGCTAACGGAAAACGGCTTGCCCGCTCGGCTGGAACTGGACATGACTCTCCCACCACACGGCGAAAACGGCCGTGTACAAGCGCAAATGGTCACTGATTATTTCGATTTTGACAGCGCCCAACTGGCCAAGGCTACGGCTCCTTTGTTCACGGCCCCACTCATTTGGGTCCAATATCGCTGGCAACCTTTCATCAACACCCTCCTACCCGCTCTCTTTTTTCTCCTATTGACCATACTGCTGGTTTGGCTCTGCCTACACCATTGGCAATCCCGTCGTTTCTATATCGTTCAGGTGTTTCTACTGATTACATCGATGCTGTTTACACCATTGCTGGACGGGGCCAAAGCCCATGCTTTCTGGACCGAACAGTCACAGCGGGAAGCGGCGATTGCCGCCGCCCAAGCCACGCCCGATACCTTAGCTATGGCGCAGGCGGCGCAAACAGAAACGGCCGATCCGCATCAGAATCCGCTGACGGCGCCGACAACGACAATCAATCAGGTGGGGGAAACGGCCGTTTTAGCCACCAATAACAACACCTTTCCCCCACAACCCCCAGCCAATGACCTGACTGACACCGACGGGGATGGGCTCACCGACGAAGCCGAATTGGAATATTGGGGCACTTGTCCCAGTGCCGCCTCCCTCGATCCCGTTTGTGATGGCGTCGTTGACCCCACTGACAGCGACGGAGATGGCCTAAAAGATGGTGTCGAGGCCAATACACTCAATCTCTCCCCTATTGCCTGGGACAGTGACGGCGACATCATTTCCGACACATTGGAAGTGCAAGGCTTTTTCTACAATGGCAAGATGTGGTACCTCAACTCACGTGAAGCCGACAGCAATAAAGATGGCCTCATCGACAGTGCCGAATGTCCTAACTGGGTACAGGCCAATGGGGCTCTTTATGATCCAGCGGCTGGCTGTCCCGATTATGATGGTGATGGCATACCTGATGTGTGGGATGACGACAACGACAATGATGGTGTGGTCGATAGCGCCGATATCTCCCCAACCTCGCGCAGTACGGAAATCTACAATGGCAGTAGTCAACCGTTCGCCTTGAACATCGATAACCTGACCGTTGATCAACCTCTTTATCTTGATTTACACCTCCGGCCAACCAACGGCGCCCATCTCGGCCTCCATGGCAACATCCTCGATTGGCCCGTAGATACCAAAGGGCAAATTCAACGAGTATTAACAACCACCTTTGCCACCACGTCCAACGACACCCTACGTAGCAATGAAGCCAATGCCGCTTATGGGGATGTCCGTCTAGTGCCGGTGATGGAGATGCGCATTCCCTACACAGCCGGGCATTACGGAAATTTACCACTCTTGCCCGCTTATCAAGGCACGACACGCACCCTCGGCGAGCCGGTCGAAAATTGGCTTGATACCAAGAAGTTAACACCCTATGGTATTTCGGTGCGGGATGCTGGAGATGGCTCTGGTGATCTCTTTGTCTACTTGCCTATCTCGTTGGTGCTAGATGACACTGGTGGCGGCCGTTCTGCCTTTGGCGTCCGTATGCTTTACTGGCCCATGCAAGGGGATGGTCAAAATCAAGCCATTTGGGGTAGTGACCATGAATTCCGCCTTTCTTGGATGGTCCAAATGATCGTCGATGACTGTATTGCCACCGATGCCACCGGTAATTGCACCCAGTATGAGGAAACATTAGACGTCATCCATGTCTACGATGAAGATTGGTATGTCACCGGCCTGTCGCTAAGTGAAGAACAGGGTACCGATATCCTTCTACTATATGAAGACCCAGCTCAGGACAGCAATTTGACCCAACATGATGATTTATGGAGCGCCTCTTACGCCTTGGGCAACAGCTTCCTGCGTGGTCGTGATTGTGATAGCTTTAGCGGCAATATATGTCAAGGGGATGGGCAACGGGATGTCACCCTAGCCAATATGGATGCATCAATCAACAGTTGGTCTGGTGGCGCCGATGTGATTGAGACCAGCCCTATTTTTAGCTATGATCATGTCGATTATGTCTCCCATATCATGATTACCGAAACGGTCGGTTTGTTGAATACCATATTCACCCCGTATGCTACCCAAACCAAACCGCTAATCATGTTTGCCCGCGAAGATACCCAACGCCGTTTAAATATCAATGATGGCACGATGAGCAGTCCAATGACGGTGGATATGGATGAAACGGCCGTTCCCCTAATGACCCGCGCCTCGCTCAGTTGGGGTACCTATGAATACACCAACGGCCAGTGGCAACTGGTCGATAATGTCCGTGTATTGGAAGAGTTAAAGACCCAACTTAGCCAGAACAGCTTTTTCCAACCAAGCGACAGTAGCGAAGACAGCCAATACGAAGCCGAAGGCAAGCTATTGTGGGCACAACTCTACTACGCCAACCTGATGCAAGGCCAATCCAATATCGTCCTAGTTGATAATACATTAAACTTTCAACCAGATGATGACGCCGTTCTGGAGATTCTTTACGAGCCCTCTTTTGGGTCTGGGGTATTGACTGGTGCCGCCTTTGTTGCTCTGGAATGGGTTGCCGCTGTCAAAGCGGCCACGCCAAGTCTCAAACAGATCGCCAGTGGCACCTTCTTCACCGGTTTTGGTAGCGCCGCCGACCGACCAGGTATGACCCAATATTTCCGCTCTCGGCTGGAACTTTCGACATTGAGCAATATCTTTGTGGTCGCCACAGGGGTGATTGCCCTGACAGCGCTGGCGATTCTGCTCTTTTCCACCAATCAGGCGCTAGTCCGTATCGCCGAGATTGTGCTCAATGTGATCACGCTAGTCACCAGTTTCATCGCCGGAATCAATCTGGCATTGGGTTTTGCCTCGGCCGCTGTCAGCTTCTCCCACATGGCAGCTGTCGGCCGCGCCAATCAGGTAATGAGTGGGACGACCCTGATTGTCGGTTTGGCCATCACTTGGGGACTGTTTGTCGTGCAGGGGCTCAGCTCCGGCTTGTTCAACCACCCCAATTCACCAGAATTTCAGTTTACACTGGCGGTCACCATCGCCTCCTCGTTGGTGACATTTATCTTTTTTATCATCGCCTTGATACCCATTATCGGCAATTTCATCGTGCTGGCCATCTGGATCACCGATGCCCTCCTATTTCTGATTTGTGATTGCAAAGGGATTCAGGCCCGCCTAACAGAAGAGATCGCCAATGCGCTGTATGATCTCGATATGGTCATCACCAATCTCGACTCTTCCGACCGGCTAGGGTTGAATTTTGGTGATGTGGTGCTGGCCGATCCCCAAGCCGGTTTTGTCGAATCAAACAGTTTCCGTATCCCGATGTTGATCACCAACACGCTCGAATTTAACAACGAATTTTCGTCAGATGCAGCCAAAAAATCGGTGTTCCGCTATTTCCTGCAACAGGAACCCACGCCCCCTATGGTCAATTTGGCTCTGGGAGAAATGTCGGACGACTGGACAACCGGCAGTAATATCATCGACTTGGAGGGCTTACCTTTCCCCCTAATCCAGCGCTTCATCCAGACAACAGCCATGGCCGACATGCTCGGCCCCGATATCTCTTTCAGCCAAGCCGGCCCTGGTATCAATCGAGATTTCAGTGACCAACTACATCTAATGGAAAGCTACCTCATTCCCTATAAAGGCTGTTGGAAAGTCGGGAATCAAAAAGTAAAATGCAACACCTACGGCACCAACGGCGTCGTCCCAATTGAAGTTGGCTCCTATCTTGTTTTTGATGTGTTACCTGACACCTTAGGTGGCTTGGTCGCTATGCTGGGCAATGGTGTCGATAGCGACAATGATTCTATTCCTGTTAGCGCCGATCCATATGATTTCAGTTGGGACAAGGATGGGGATGGTTTGAGTGATGTGTACGAATTGCAAAATGGCTACTCGGCCAGCTATGCCGACAACGACAACGACGGCCTGTCTGATCCGGTAGAGGTAAGACGTGGTCTTGATCCCAACGATGCTGATGCCGACGATGATGGCTTGAGCGATGCCCAAGAATGGGACGGCTGGCGCATTGCCTATGATGTCGACAGCAATGGCAATCCGCTTTACACTTGGGTCTGGTCCGACCCCCACAACCCTGACGCTGATGGGGATGGCCTCGATGATCGGGAAGAGTTCGTCTATGGACTAAATCCATATCAGGCAGACGGGGAAGATACGATTCTCGATACGATTCAATTTGAGACCGGCACAACCCGAGAAACGGCCGCACCACAACTTTTGCTCCGCTTTGAGGAAGATGCCAACGCGACAACATTCATCGACAGTGCCAATGAAAATGACAACGGGGTTTGCCAGAGCAATAGCTGTCCACAAACGGCCGTTCTCGGCCGCTACGGCTACGGCGTTGAGCTTGATGGCGTTGATGATCTGATCACCATGACCCATGTCATTGATCCGGGAGCGGGCGATTTCAGCGCCGCACTCTGGTTCCGGCTGGATGATTTGGCCGGCGGACGGCCGTTGCTGGCGCAGGGGGGCGGAGGTGTCTGGCTACAGGCCAACGCCGATGGGTACCTCAACAGTTACTTGGACGGCACAACCCAATCGATTAGCCCGACCGTCACCACCAACACCTGGCACCATGCCGCCCTGACTTATGACGGAACCATCCGTCTCTATCTCGATGGCGTTTTGGTAGCCACCAATCCCCGTTCTCTATCAAACGTCTCGGGGCCACATTATATCGGCGCCAATCAACATTTGAGCAACTTCACCGCTGGCTTGTTTGATGAACTGATCTTGTATGATGTGGCGCTGAGCGATGCCGATGTGGTCAAGGTGATGAACGGCCGTTACAACATCGATGATCGCATTGTACTGCCCGGCGACACCGTGCAAACCAGCCTCACCATCAGCAATACCAGCCTCGTCTGGCCGGCCCAAGCCACGGCCTATTCTCAAACCGATGATGGTTATAATTCCTATGTAGAAATCGAACCATATGCCTTATGGCGTTTCGATGAATCGGGCGGCAGTACCACTTTTGCCGCCGATTATTTCGGCGGCGTGGCTACCTGCAACAACGGCTCCCAATGTCCCCAGGCGGGGGTAACCGGCGTTGACGGATCAGCCGTTCGTTTTGAGGGGAGTTACAGTTTCCTCAATATGGATTACGTACTGAATAGCTGGGTTAACAACAGTACCAACGGGTTCACAATGGGCGGCTGGTTCAAGCCGGAAAGCGGTGGGCCGGCCGATCAATCGGTGATGGCCTTGTTAACCCCTACCGGTTCCGGCTCGGGTGCGGTGCGGGAACGCGTTTCCTTTGACCCCACCGACCCCTATGGCAACCCATTAAAAATCAATGGGGGCAATCCCGACTATCCACTAAATGCGAATCAGTGGCACCATATCATGTTATCCATCGACACAGTCAGCAAAAGCCGGTTCCTCTACGTGAACGGCGAACTGGTATCAACTGGTTATTTTGGCCCGATTAGCAACAAGCCGATGGGGGGACCAACGAACAACGGCCGTTTGCGCCTTTCAGGTCCCACTTGGGCCACTGAAGGTTACGGTCGTTTTAAGGGATTGGTCGACAACTTCGTTATTTATGACCGTCTATTGACAGAAGCTGAAGTACAAAAGGTGCTGGCCAATGAGCCAATTCTACGGCCGGTTGAGGAACCACCAACCACATTTAGCATTCCGATTCAAAGTAGTGCCACCACCATGGAAAGTCTCACCATTCCCGACAATCACCCCACTGGCAATTTCCGCTGGTTCCAACTGACCGAAGCGGCTCTCAATATCGACGACCCCTACCGCGTCACGGCTGATCCCATCGTACGCCTCCACTTTGATGAAAAGCAACTGCCTTGGTCAGGTGGAACGACCACTTGGGAAATGGGCGCCTATGCCCGCGATGATGTCCCCAATGCCACCCAGTTTGTCCGTTGTACCACCGATTGTCCCCTGGCCGACGGTATCGCCGGCAAAGCACTCGCCTTAGCCGGTTCCGATCAATGGGTGCGGGTTATATCCCCCAATATGGGTAATGCTGGCTGGACCGTCGGCGCTTGGATTTATCCCACCCACAGTGATAACAGTGATCGGGCGATTTTCGGCAGTCGCAATGGCCCCAGCCGCCCTGCCCTCTTTATGACCAGCAGTGATCAACTAGGCTTCGCCTTTTTTGATGGTAGCAGTTGGGAGACAGGTTACACGCCAGGCGGCACCATTCCCCGTAACCAATGGAGTCATGTGGCCGTTACTTATGATGGCAGTGGTAATTACCAAGCCTATCTCAACGGAGTTCCAGTGGGCGATGATACTGCCATTGCCGGACAAACCCCCACGCTAAGTGGCGATTATTACCTTGGCCATATCGGCACTGAGTATACGCCCTTTGCCGGACGAATCGATAACTTTACTATTTACACGGTGCCATTTAACGATGATGAAGTGGCGGCGTTAAGCAGTCTAACCGACTTGTCGTTACATTTACACTACACGTTTGATGAACCACCAGGCAGTAACACCACGGCCGATATCAGTGGCATTTACGGGGATGGTAGTTGCGTCAACTGTCCTATCCTTGGTATTCGTGGTGTCGCCAACCGGACGGCCTACTTTGATGGTAGCAATCGAGTGGATACCCCAGTGGTGCCTAAATATTGGGATGCCCAAGGGGTGGCCGAGGATTACACCCTGACCGCTTGGACCAAGATACAGCAAGGGCGTATCTTTGTGCAGGACAATGCTTGGCGCCCATTCCGCGTTTGGAATGACCGGCTGGACACCGGCTGGGATTATAACAGTAACTTCTTTGCCGATTCCGCCCCCTTCTCTCCTTTACCGACAGACGAATGGGCCTTCCTAGCAATTTCTCGTGATGCTGATGGGACGGACAATGGTATCTATATTAATGGTGAATATATTTCCGACTACGGATTAAATCCGTTTGAAGCCGATGGAAACGTGGGACAGCCCTCGCTTGTGGGCGAATTGATGGTTGGGTATCTCGATGATCTCCGTCTCTACAATCGGCCGTTTGTAGTAACTGATGTGGTGACTCTGATGGATACGAGCGTACCCCAGTTACAAATGGAATTTGAAGAGAATAGTCTGGCAACAACCTTCACTGATGTCTCCGTCAACCAGCATGTCGGTGTCTTTACCAATACAGTTCCTGGCCTGAATGGCCGTGTAGGGTACGGGGCGACTTTCCTCGGTGATGGGTTTATCAACATGGGTGTCGTGCCCGGTGCTGGGGATCGTACCAACGATTTCACCGTCATGGCTTGGATTCGTCCTAATAACTTGGCCACAGATCAGGTAATTGTGGGCACAGCCCGCACTGTCACCGCCGGTAATGGCTGGGATTTGCGGGTGCAGACGGATGGCTCGCTGAAGTTGGAAACACATGGTGTTGGGAACAATATCACGACACCAGCAAATGTGATCACGCCTGGCCGGTGGCAACATGTGGCCGTAGTGGTTGATCAGGCCAACAATGTCACCTTTTATGTAGATGGTGACCGGGTTAACACGCATCTCTCCGTTGCCCAAGCAAACTCTAACAACGATGACGATCTGTTGATCGGCGGTGCTATTTGGCAGGCTGGTCTTTTGCGTGACGCTTTTAATGGTGGTATTGATGAATTGTCAATCTACAGCCGTGCTTGGAGTGCGGCCGAAATCGACAGTGGCTATCTGAGCCAGTTCCGCTGGTTCCGCCGTCAGCAAACCACCTATCTCACCGTCGACAATGATATGCCCACCATCACTCTCTACACTGACAACAGTTATTGGGCCAACGCCTACACCCAGCTTGTGGTAGGGACAATCGACCCGACTTCTGGTATTGGGAGTTTTGAATTCGGTTTGAAAGCACCAAGCGAATCCAGTTTTACCTGGCAAAGTGCCCCTTTGTGCGCTGATGCGAAACGGAATGCGCTATGGTGTCCCTTCTTCAACCCAACCCAATTGGGGGGTGAAGGGTTGTATCAAGTGCAGTTCCGCGTTGTGGATGGAGTCGGGAATGAAACCGTGAGTGTGATCTATGATTTGCTGGTAGATGGGACCCCACCCGTTGTCAGCAGTAGCTACAGTGGTGACTGGTTGGAAGCGGACGCCGCAGCCGAAACTGATTTGCGTTGGACAATTCCATTAGCAGGCAGTGTCAACGATCCGCTAATTGGGGCTATGCCTGGCAGTGGCGTGAATATTACTAATGTTCTCGTTAGTTTAGTAGATAATACCGGCGCGATTTTGGGCGGCAAGTCACAAACGGCCGTTGTCGCCGGAACAACCTGGTCTATCGATTATCGCGTAGACGGGCAACGGCCGTCCGGCAACTACGATATCATTGTCACCGCCACCGACAACGTCGGCAATGAGAGTATTGGGGCCGCAACCTTGGTACCCAATGCATCTAATACCATAGGCTCCATAAAATTAGATGAACATCCACCAACGGTCCATCTGGATGCCAGTAGTTTGCCCACCGACGTCATCACCCAACCAATCACCCTCACTGGCTTCATGTTAGAACAACCAGATTGGGGAGCACAACTAGCAACTTTCCATTTTGAAGAAGCCAATGGCAGTACGACATTTACCGATGCCAGTGGACAGCGGAATGATGCCGCCTGTGTTAGCTGTCCTCAGGCAGGACAAGCCGGGCTATTTGGCAATGCCTTGCAATTTGATGGGGTGGATGATTATCTAACCCTACCTACGCTACTCAACCCGATCAGCTACACGTTCTCGGCCGCAGTCTGGTTTAACGTCGATAGTTTAGGTGGAACTCATACCTTCATTCAACAGGCCGATGGAAATGGCATGGGGCGCACTTGGTTGTCAGTAATTGGTGACGGCCGTTTACAATCCTACATCGGAGGCAACCCTGTGCAGGGAACGACCAGCATCAGCCCTGGCACCTGGCATCATGCAGGGGTCACCTACGATGGCACCTACCTGCGCCTTTATTTAGATGGCAAACTGGAAGCAGAGACGCCCGTGACGCCGGAATTCAGTGATGGCGACATGCTCATTGGCCTCCACAAAGAACTCGTTATCAATCCAATGGCTGGCCGACTGGACGAAATCCAAATCTGGCGACGGGCGCTATCATCACAGGAACTGTACGCCCTAGGCAAAAAAGAAGTGGCTGGGGTGGGCCAAGCGTATGTTGCCCTGACGCCCGCTTTCGCCACGATGCCTGAACCCTTGGTCTATCTCCCATTAGGAGATGCGCCTGATCGGGATTCCCTAGCCGATATTAGCGGCAATGGCTTCCACTTTATCTGTAATGTTAATAGATGCCCCGCCGCTGACCAATCGGGAGCACGTGGGACTGGGTTAACCTTCAATCAAGACAACAGATGGGTCTATACACCCAATCAGCCAGACTTGAACTTTGCCGCCGATCAAGATTTCACCATGGCGCTATGGGTACGCTTTGATCAATCCGCCTTAGCCGGGCAATACGAAGGGATACTTATCAACAAACTTGATCCGAGCGGAACAGAATCATGGGCCTATATGTTGGCCTATAACGGACCAAATGAGTTTGATCCGGGAATGATTCGTGGGCATCTTTACACACCTGGTCAAAATATCCAGATTAATTCCAATGCCCGCCTGACGGATAGTGAATTCCACCACCTTCTGTTTATGCGCCGTGACAAGATGCTCTATCTCTACATCGATGGGCAACTGGATGCCACAATCCCCGATACGACAACAGAACCATTGAGCAACACCCAACCAGTTCGTTTAGGATTATATGGCTCTAGTTTCAATTTCCGCGGGGATATGGATGAGTTTTATATCTTTGACCAAGCATTAACGGAAGATGAAATCGACATCTTGGCCACTCCCCCGACCGATTTACCGGTCATGGCCAACAGGGGGGCATTAGCATCGAACTGGCAATACAGCTTGCCCACTGGGTTAGAAGATTATTACCAGATCGACATCTGGGGGCATGATGTGGTGAGTAATAGCAGTCGGGTGCAGACGGTATGGCGGGGCACCATTGATATGATCGCCCCACGAATCACTGGCACGGCGCAATATCTGGGCAGTGGCGCGGCGGCGCAAACGGCCGTTTCCTTTATCATTGATGACCTAACTTTACAATCAGATACCTTGATACAACCATGCCTTAACGAAGCTTGGCAAGAAACGTACCATCCCAATGTCAACGAGCTAATGACCGTGACGGCCACCTGCTATCTACCCGGTCACCAAAGCGGCCCCCTAGAATTGACCGCTTGTGACGGTTTTGGCCGGTGCACCACACTCAACCTGGTACCACAAACCAACAGTCCAATTGACAGTGTAGCCATTCTGACACCAACCATTCCGCTCATAAACCGTACCAATGGGACCACCGTAGATTTCACGATTGGTGGTTACGATGTGGATGGTATCACCCAATTGGAACTATATGTCAATGGGCAACTTGTGGACAGCACGATAATCGCAAGTAATCCAACAAACACGACTTGGGCAACAAGCTGGACACCGGTTATAACGGGGACGTATGTGATAACGGCCGTTATCACCGATGCGCTCAGTAACAGCATCACCAGTAACAGTCGACAGGTTGTCGTCTGGGAACCAATAGGGCCAATCAACCTGAGCATCGCGGCCCTATCCGCAACCGATGCCGAATTGAGTTGGTCACCACCCCATCCAGATTGCCAAGCAGATGTTCATGAGGCCACCACCCCTTACTTCTCATTAACCACACCATTCGAAGCGCGAGCCACTACCCCATATGAGTTGGTAGGGCGCTTAGGCGAGGTAGGAACGAATTACTTCTATGCGCTTGAGATGCATTGTTTTGGGGAAACGGCCGTTTCCAACTTCGTCGGTGAATTCGATTTTGCCATAACGTCGGGAAATTAGGCATAACCTGAGTTCGGCGTTAAATTTCACCTCAGTCAAGAAGAACACCTTGACTGAGGTGAAATGGCGTAAATTATCAAAACATTAGCCTCTACCATCACCAAACTCAATACCAACAGAATATTCCCTAATCAACTAACTCAAACAAACGCAACGAATCTAACATCCGATTACATGTTTCAAAATGTTGATTATCCGGCAAATGACAATGAGACACCTTGATGGCCATAATATTATGACCATCCATCACATAATATAATACACCCCATTTTTCTTTACTGTTAGTAGACACTGTCTGATAAAAAGCAGGATAATCATCAACGCCAATTGTCGTAGACATAGGCACGCCAACCAAAAACTGACTATCGGGCATTATGAATTCACCCCATAAAAACACATTTCCCCAAGAAGGTTTGAGCATGGTTCTTTGATAAATAGCAACAAATGCCATATCATTTCCTTGAATTGTTCCTACAAATGTCGTATTAGGTGAAAAGATAGAACGTGTATAATCATCATTTTTGTGCCCTAAAGCACCAAATTTA
This sequence comes from Anaerolineae bacterium, assembly GCA_035459145.1. GTDB lineage: Bacteria > Chloroflexota > Anaerolineae > Promineifilales > Promineifilaceae > DATHYN01. Next base: position 16,155 of record DATHYN010000485.1, read on the forward strand.
GTTAAATCTCTAGGTTTCGGATATGTAATCGCATAACCAAACTCTTCATGAACTAAACATTCCCACTGATTCGGGTCAGGATCATAATTAACCACAAACGTATCTACACAAAAATAAACAGTAAAAAGTATCAATATGGCGGCACTACCTGGACGCATATTTTGAATACGGTCAACAATATAACGAATTAATTTCAAGAAACCAACAAAAACATTCATCAAAAACCGCCTTACATATTCCCCATCATACCACAATCCTTTATTCCATGTCGTCAAAACGTCCTTACAAACGTTGAGTAAGTAATAGTCGAGATTATTTAGTTAAGACATTTACACTTACTTCAATTAAAAAGGACATCCAATTATGACTGTACAAACACCCCATGACCACTTCTTCCACCAAAGTTTCAGCCGTGTCGATATCGCCCGCAACTACTTAGAAGAATACCTTCCCTCTGACATTCTCCCCCTCTTCAACCTAACCCACCTTGAACTTCAATCCGATAGTTTTGTCGATGACGAACTGCGCAAACATCAATCCGATATGCTCTATCGCACCCAATTAACCACCGGCGAAAATAGCTACTTCTACTTTCTCTTCGAGCATAAAAGCTACCACGATCCCTTACTACCTCTTCAACTATTGCGCTACATGGTCCGCTTTTGGGAACAACAAGAAAAAGAGCAACTCCCTCTCCAGCCCATCTTCCCAATTCTTATCCACCACGGCCCTCGGCCATGGCCCCCCACACTCACCTTCGCCTCCCTCTTCACCATCCCGCCCCCTCTCCTCCCCTACCTCCCCACCTTCCACTACCACCTGACCGACCTCTCCTACCAATCCGATGAAGAGATTCGCGGCCAAATTCGCCTACGCATCATCCTCGCCACCCTCCGCACCATCTTCAACCCCCAACTCCCCCAAGAACTAGATAACCTCATCACGCTTGCCTTTCAACTACAACCACGCCCTCAAGGACTGGATTTTATTCGCGCAATTTTGTATTATTTAACCAAGGCAACAGGCAAAGTCAATGCTGCCGATTTACGCAAAGCTGTCCTCAAACAAGGACAGCAAGGAGAAAATGTCATGAAAACAATAGCTGAACAATGGTTGGAAGAAGGCCGTAAACAAGGTCGCGAAGAAGGCCGTGAAGAAGGCCGTGAAGAAGGCCGCGAAGAAGGCCGTGAAGAAGGCCGCGAAGAAGGCCAAGAACAAGCCTTACAACAAGTTGGTTGGCGCCTATTAAACAGCTTTGAAGCCGCTCAAGTCAGCGAACTAATGGGCGTACCTCTAGACAAAGTTATCATTTGGCAAAAACAGTTAAGCCAAAAACAAGCATCAGACCAAGACACCCCACCATCACAGTTAACCAACGATTAAATATATTTTATTCGCGCCACGCCCCCCCTCATCGCACCATCCCCACCATACTCTCCGGCACCCACCCCTGTAGCTCATCACCCGGCAACGCCAACCGTACCCAACTTCCCCGCCCTTCCAATACGGCCACCTCGGCCCCACTATGCAACTCAAACGCCACCCCATACTGCTCCCCAGGCCCACTCAAAACCGCTACCTCCCCCGTCACCACCACCCCCGCCGGCCGCGCCTCGGCCAAATAAACCCGATTCCCCAACGACATCACCCCACCCAACCACACCACCACCACCACTAATAACAGCCATCGCCCCCAACCACGCGCCTCCGTCCCCAAACGCCCATACACCATCACCATCACCATCACCAAACACCATAACCCCAACACCAACCCCGCCATCTCATTCACCGTCATCCACCGTCGCGTCCACCCCGACCACAACTCCAACAATGTCCCCTCCCCCTCATCATACCGATCAATTCTCTGCCCCCGCGCCAACGCCAAATTCGCCCGCACATCCCGATCCCGCGGCGTCAACAACATCGCCCGTTTATAATTCAAAATCGCTCGGCCCAACTCCCCCTGCTGAAAATACGCATTCCCTAAATTATAATACAACGCCCCTTCCTCAAACCCCGCCCGCACCAACTGCTCATACAACTGCGCCGCCTCCGCATAACGGCCGTTCTCATACACCGCATTCGCCGCCCGCATTCCCCCCACTGGATCATCCACCTGCCCATAAACAACCACCCCCCAACCACTCAATAACACACTCATAACTACCCCCTACCAACACATCACATCTCTCATTCTCGATTTCATACCCACTCCTCCTCAAATCGTCCAATTAATCGCTCCGCCCGACCCCATAAACTACTGCTTGCCACCTCTTCCCCTGCCATCGGCGCAAACCGACCCATATCACACTCCTCCAACAACTGTCGCAACTGCTCTCGCAACTCGGCCGATACCCCCTCATCCGCCAACAACTCCAATAAATCCCCCCGCCGCCAACCAGCCACCTCCCGATCCAACCGATCACTCACATACCCCAACAACGCCCCCGATATCGCCCCATACATCTCCTCCTCCCCCGCCTGCCCCGCCGCTAACCGCGCTCGCGCCTGCTCACCAGCCCCCAACTTCCGCCGCCGCACCGGATTGGCCGCCAAAATCGCTGCCCGTCGCCGCCAAGCCACATCTACCATCAACACTAACAACGGTAACACCCATAAAAACCAATAAAACGGCCGTTTCGTCCACACCTCCCCCCCCAACTTCAACTCACCAGCTGGCTTAATATGCCGAATATTACTCGTCGTCACCGCCAACTCATTCGTCCCCCCAATCGGCGCCGGCGGCACCGGCGCCTCCGTCTCCCCAGGCAACACATTTAGCCCGATAGCTTCTGTCGTCACTGTCTCATACATCTCCGTCTGCGGATTAAAAAATGTATAACTAATAGCTGGTATCTCACTCTGCCCCACCGCCGTCGGCACCAATAACTGCTCATACAACCGCTCCCCTTGCGCCACCTCCCCCACAATCTGGCTATCACTACGCACTGTCTCCTCGAAAAAACGCCAATTCGTTATCGGTGGCACCACCGGATCTTGCCAATTATCCACCGACCCCACCCCTGCTAACGTCAACCGCAAAGTCACCGGCTCATTCACCGCCACCGTTGTCAAATCAACCGCTGCCGTCAACGTCATAACCCCCACCGACCCTGAAAAATCTGCCGGTTGCGGCTCGGGCAACGGTTTTACATTCACTGTCACTGGTTCCGTTTCCACCATCCCATTCGTCGTAAACGATAATCCCGTAATCATCAACCCTGCCGGCTCAATCACCTGCTCACCCGCCACTACCGGAAACAAAACCGTCGATAACGATGTCACCTGATAGGGCACATTCTCCACCACTACCGACTGATTCGTCTGCTCTGTCACCCCTTGCACCACAAAACCAGAAAAATCTGGCGCCACATACCGGGGCTGATCCAACAACAACACATTGCTAGCCCGATAAAAATGCAACGTATACATCACCTGCTCACCAATATATGGATTCTCTTTATCCACCTCGGCCACCACAAACAGATCCGCCCCCGCCAGATTATCATTCAAATCGGGCAACGGCATCTGCACCGTCCCCGGCGATGACGGCGCCGCCGGCGTCGGCACCCCACCCAAACTCACCGTAAACGTCAACGGCTCCGTCGCATACGTCTGCCCATCCACCACCGCCGTAAACGATGGAATCGTCCATGTCCCCGCCTCCACCGTCCGGAAAATGTACCGATACACTGTCTGCGTATTCGTCTGCCCATTAATTGTCACCGATTGCATCGATGTCTGCCCATTCACAAATTGCAACCCATCAATCGCCGCCGGCAACGCCGGCGTGCGCACACTCGTCCCACTCAACACCACAGTTAATGTCAACTGCTCCCCTAAACTCACCGCTGTCTTATCCAAACTCGCCTGCAATGGCGGCTCAGCTTGGGCCCCCACCTCTACCGGCCAGCCCAACATCACCCCCACCAAGCTTATTATTAATATGATTCCGTATCGTATCCGTCCCATTACCAATCCTTATCCGGAGGTTCTGCCCCCGGGACTACAAAAATCTGTTGTAAACGTTGTTGTAATGTCTGCGTTGAATTACCAAAATTCTCTAATAATTGCCGCGCCTGCGTCGCCGTCAACCCCTCTCGCGGCCGCGACTGCCCCGCCGCCGGCGCCTCACTATCCCCCTCATTTTCGCCCGCTTCCGTTTGCGTCGCATCCTCTCCCGCTATATCCTCTGTCCCCTCATCTCCCGGTTGCGGAATCGATTCATCTCCCTCCGTCTCTTCTTCTGATTCCCCACCCTCATTCTCTGACTCACCACTTTCCGGCTGGTCCTCTTCTCCCTCCGTCTCATCTGTCTCCGATTCATTCTCATCAGTTCCCTGATCATCCCCACTTGAGCTCTCTTCATCTTCCGTCTCTTGCTCATCCGGCGCCTTTTCTTCGCCGTCCCCCTCTTCAACCAACTTCTGCCACGCTAACTCTAAATTATACTTAGCCGCTACATCATCAGACCGCAACCGCAACGTCTCCTGATAAGCCGCAATCGCTAATGACCATTTCTCTTGTTGATAATAACTATTTCCTAAATTAAAAAAGGTGTCCGCCGTCAACTGCTCATCTTCCAAACCCGCCTCGGCCAACGCCCCCTGCAACGCCACTTCCGCCTCCGCATATGCCGCCTGCCGATACGCCGCATTCGCTTGGTTATAAACCGGCTCCGGCGCCCGTTCCGCCACCATCTCCGCCTGCCGATAAAACTCGCCCGCCGCCTCATAATCTCCCGCCTCATACGCCGCATTCCCCTGCGCAATCAACTCCGCCGCCGTCGGCCCACAACCACTCAAAACCACCATCATTAGCATCAACCCGATAACGTTGCTCGGCCGCCGTCTTCTCCCCTTCTCCCGCACCCGCTCTGGAATCAACTGATACCACACTAAACATACCAATCCCAACCCCAAAAACCATTGAAACCGTTCGATTTTTGTTGTCTGAAACCGACTTTCCATCTGTGCTGTCTCCAATTCATCAATTAAACGTACTAGCTCATCTAACTCTTCGCCCGAAGCGGTCGCTCGAAAGTAACGGCCGTTACCCGCCGCCGCAATCTCCTGCAAACTACGCTCATTCAACTGGGATAACACCGTCTCTCCCGCCGTCGTCCGCTTATATCCCACCAACGCACCCCCCTCATCATATTCCGGCACCGGCGCCCCCGCCGCCGACCCAAAACCAATCGTATAAATCACGACCCCCTCTCGCGCCGCCGCCTGCGCCATCGCCAACGGCTCCGTCTCATGATCCTCCCCATCCGTCATAATCACAATCACCTTCTGCCCCGACCTCTGCTCATCAAAACCACTCATCGCCGTCTCAATCGCTTCCCCAATCACCGTTCCTGGCCGTGAAATAATGCCCGGCTCGGCCGCATCCAAAAACGCCCGCGCCGTCCCATAATCCGATGTCAACGGAAATTGAATAAAACTCGCCCCCGAAAACAATACCAAACCCACCTCGTCCCCCTCCAACCGCGCCATCAAATCAGCAATCTCTTGCCGTGCCCGTACCAACCGACTCGGCTTTAAATCTGTCGCCAACATACTCGCCGATACATCTAAGGCCACCATCACCTGCACCCCCTCCTGCGTCACTACCTGCACTTCCGTCCCCCACTGTGGCCGCGCCAACGCCACAATCATTAACCCCAATCCCAATAACCACAACCATCTTTGCCACCGCCGTCCCCGCTCATTCACCGCTAACTGCAACTGCGCCACCAACGCCGGATTACCCAATCGCGCCGCCGTCGCCGCCCGCCGCCCCTCGGCCCACACCATCACCAACCCACATACAGGCAATAACAATAATAACGATAACCACTCAGGATGAGCCCAAGACATCACATGCCACCTTATGGAAACGACCGTACGATCGTCTTCTCTAACCAAAACGATAATAATAACAAAAACAGTGCCGGCCACAACAGCCAACCCGCCAACTCTTCATACTGATTGTACACCCGCACCTCAATCTCCGACGTTTCTAACTCATTAATCTCATCATAAACATTGCGCAATCCCGTACTATCCGTCGCCCGAAAATACCGCCCTCCCGTCCGCTCCGCAATCGTCCGCAAACTCTCTTCATCCAATGGCACCCGCCCAAAGTTTGGCCGTCCTGCCCCAATCGTATACACCTTAATACCCAACGCTTCCGCCGCCTCGGCCGCCGTCAACGGATCAATTTGCCCCGAATTGTTGACCCCATCCGTCAACAAAATCACAATCTTGCTCTCCCCCTCCGAATCCTTTAACATATTCGCCGCCTGCGCCAACCCCAACCCAATCGCTGTCCCATCAATCGCCCGTGGCGCAATCTCCGTCCGCCCCAATAACCGCTTCAATACATCATGGTCCACTGTCAACGGACTCTGCGCAAACGCCTCACTCGCAAACACCACCAACCCCAACCGATCAAACTCCCGCTCATCAATAAATTCCGCAATCACATCTTTAGCCACATCCAACCGTGTCGACGGCCCAAAAACATCAAAATCCCGCTCCTCCATACTCCCCGAAATATCCAACGCCAACACAATATCAATCCCTTCCCCATTGATAATGTACTGTGCCGTCGCCGCCTGCGGCCGCGCCAACGCCACAATAAACAGGCTAATCACGATCCACCGTAACCACCTCGGCCACGGCCGCAACGCCAACCGCCACGAAAACGACTCCTTCGGCAACAACGCCAACGCTGTATACCGCAACGTCGGCATCTCTTCATACTCCGCCCACCACTCCCAAATCCAAATTAAAGGCAGTAAAAATAATAGTAACAAAAAGGCTGGCTGGGCAAAATCGTAACTCATTTCCGCTACTCCTCCTCACTCGTCGGCGCTGAAGCTGTGTCCACACCATCCGGTTTGATAACGGCTGTTTCGATAACGGCCGTTTCATCAACCACCTCATCCATCTCCTTCTCCTTCGCCGCCACCAAAATCCGCTCCACCGTCATCACTACCTGCCGACCATACGCCGGTAACTGGGCCACATCCTCCGCCGATGGCCGTACATTAGCAAACTTCACCCAATCTAACTCACTCAAAAATGACCGCACTAATCGCGTCCCCTCCCGATCCACACGCCGCAACTCCAACGCCGCCACCAAATCCGTCGTCGTTAACTCTTCCCCCGATAACATATAACTGCTAATCAAATAACGGCGCACAATTTCCCCTATCCGCACATAGTACGCATCGATCCCCTCACCATCTTCAATCGGCGGCACCTCCCCCTCGGCCGCCGCCAACGCCGCCAACGCCCGCCCATACGGTGGCCGATTATCGGCCGCCGCCACCACCGGTGCCGCTTCACTCACCTCTTGTCGCTGATACCACCATAAACCCATCCCCGCCCCCAATAACACCAACCCCAACCCCAACAAAAACCATACCAACTGACTCGGTTGCGGTAAACTGACTGGTGGCTTAATATCTTGCAACTGATCCCCCTGCCCCGTTAACAACGACGCCACCTCAACTTCAGTTCCCGCCACCGTCACTTCCACCACCTCCCCCGTCGCCGTACTCAACGTAATCGTCAACGGTGGTGTCTCATACACCCCCGCCTGCCATGCCGTCACCCATACCGTCTGCCGACTTAACCACCCCTCTCCCCGCGCTTCCCGACTCACATCACTCAATTCCCGCACCTCAAACGGCCCCCACTCCCGTCCCAACTGTAACGGTACCAACCGATACTCAGCCTGATGACTACTCGTCAACGTCAACGGTATCAAATCCCCCACCGTCGCCGCCTCGGCCGGCGCCTGCCAAAACGCCGTCTCTTGCCCCCACACCTCCAATGACCACGCCAACAAAAATATTACAGCCAAACTGCCCCATAAAATACGCTTCATCATTCCCCCTCTACCTATTAATACGCGCATTTCGTTGCTGGAAAAACGATGTTAACGCTTTCACATAATCACTATCCGTATCCACCCGCACCGCATCCACCCGCGCCTGTCGCCACACCCCCTCTTTCGCTTCCTGATGCGCCGCCGCCCGCGCCGCAAACTGCTTCCGCCATCGCCGATTATTCGTATCCACCCACCGTCGCTCACCCGTCTCCGCATCCTCAATCGCGATTAAGCCCACCGCCGGTATCTCTTCCTCCAACGGATCATTCAAATCAATTACAATTACATCATGTCGCCGATTGCTGATCGCCAACGGCCGTTTATACGTCTCCGGCTTAACCAAAAAATCTGAGACCAAAAATACAATGCTCCGCCGCTTCAAAATCCGATTAACCGTATCCAACGCCAACTTAATATCTGTCCCCGACCCCCGTGGATCAAACGCCAACAGCTCCCGAATCACCCGCAACACATGCCGTCGCCCCTTGCGCGGCGGAATAAACAGCTCCACCTCGTCCGTAAAAATCAACAACCCCACATTATCATTATTCGTCGTCGCCGCAAACGCCAATACCGCCGCAATCTCCGCCGCCAACGCTTGCTTAAACTTCTGCACCGACCCAAACGCCCCCGATGCACTCGCATCCACCGCCAACATCAACGTCAACTCCCGCTCCTCCGTATACCGCTTCACATACGGCTCTCCCATCCGCGCCGTCACATTCCAATCAATCGACCGAATCTCATCACCAGGCCAATAGGGGCGCACTTCGTCAAACGCCATCCCTCGCCCCTTAAACACCGATTGATAATCACCCGCAAACGTCTCCGTCACCAACCGGCGCGTCCGAATCTCAATCCGTTTAATTTGGCTAATCAACTCTGTCGTTAACATAAACTGTTACGTTCCTTACACTCGTTTATGGTACAGGTACATGTTCGAGGATGCGGTCCACGAGAACGGCCGTTGTAATCTCCTCCGCCTCCGCCTCATACGTCACAATCAACCGATGCCGCAACACATCCCCCGCCATCTCCTTCACATCCTCCGGCGTCACAAACCCCCGCCCATGCAAAAACGCATGCGCCCGCGCCGCCTTAATCAGATAAATCCCCGCCCGTGGTGACGCCCCAAACGCCAACAACGGCGCCAAACTCGACAAACCCGCCTCGGCCGGCCGCCGCGTCGTCGTCACCAAATCCAACACATACTCTTTAATCTTATCATCAACATAAATCTCCTCCACCAACCGCCGTGCCCCCAACAACGTCGCTGGCGACACCACCCGCTTCACCGCCGGCAACGCCGCTCCCGTCATCCGATCCAGCACCACCCGCTCCTCCGCCCGCGTCGGATAATCAACCAACACCTTCAACATAAACCGATCCACTTGCGCTTCCGGCAACGGATACGTCCCCTCTTGCTCAATCGGATTCTGCGTCGCTAACACCAAAAACAGCTCACTCAATGGATATGTCTGCCCCGCTAACGTGATCTGCCGCTCCTGCATCGCTTCTAACAACGCACTCTGCACCTTCCCCGGCGCCCGATTAATCTCATCCGCCAAAACTAAATTGGCAAACAATGGCCCCCGATGAATCGAAAAATCTCCCGTCTTTGGGTTATAAATCTGCGTCCCCAATAAATCAGCCGGTAACAAATCAGGTGTAAACTGCAACCGCGCAAATTCCGCCTGAATCGCCTCCGCCACTGTCTTCACCAACAAAGTCTTCGCCAACCCCGGCACACCCTCCAACAAAATATGACCATTCGCTAACAATGCGATCAACACCCGCTCTACCAACCGCGCCTGCCCCACAATTACTTGATTAATCTCATGACGCAAATCGTGTAAAAACTGACTCTCTGCTTCAATTCGCGCATTCATCTCACGCACATTCGCTACATTCATTCTACTTACTCACTTTCTTTCTTGTATCGCGATTTACCACATCGCTAACTTTCCAACTAAGCACCTCACCCTAATCAAACCGCCTACCATTATAACAACAGTTGCCCCCACAAGTTAGTATATCCCCTTACCATAAGAAAAATCTAAATAAACTTGTCTAATTTCCCCCATCCACAATCCTACCAAGGGTTGTCATACCTGCGAAGGCAGGTATCCATGCCTAACATCACCTTCATTTCGGCTTTGCTCTCCGTTGATCACACCCTCACCCTATATTAAACCACCCCAAAATCGTGTATAATAAAGAGATGAGTGACGACAACATTAACACGCTTGAACAAAATATCACCTCCGCCACCACCCCCATCGCCAAAATCGATGCCCTCAACAACTTAGCTTGGGCCTTAACCCGTACCGATGAACAACGCGCCATCGACTTAAGTCAACAAGCCATCACCCTCGCTCAAGAACTAGACCCACCCTACCCACGCGGCCACGCCATCGCCCAACACACCCTCGCCCGCATCGACTCTTTCCGCGGCCAACACGGCCCCGCCCTCCTCGAAGCCCTCGAAGCCCTCACCACCTTACGCCAAATCGGTGACAAAGAAGCGGAAGCGCGTGTCCTCAACACCGTCGGCTCCTGCTACCGCCACCTCGGCAACCTCTCCGAAGCCCTCACCTACCAGTTCGCCCAACTTGAACTCAGCGAAGAACTCGGTGATGACCAAAGCTTCGCCCGCGCCCACATCGGTATCGGCATTAGCTACAGTGATATAGGCGAACCAGAACGCACCCTCGAATATTTTGAAAAAGCACTGGCTATCTTCCAAAAAAATGATCGCCTTTATTGGATCGTCCTCACCCTCAACAACATCAGCTACGTCCATGTCAAACTCGGCCAATACACCGAAGCCATCGAACGGGGCTTGGCCTGCCTCATCATGGCCCGCGAACACCAATTCCCCCGCATGGAAGCCGGTGTCCACACCACCCTCACCGAAGCCTATCTCCTCCACAAAGATCTCCACAACGCCCTCAAATTCGCCCAAGCTGGTCTCAAATTAGCCCAAAAACATGAATATGTACTCGTCGAAATGGAATGTTATAAACTAATCGGTCAAATCCATCTCGAACAGAACCAACCTTCTGCCGCCATCCCCTCACTCCTCCGCGCTGTCGAAATGTCAACCGCTACCAATGAAAAACGGTTCCAATTTGAATCCCACCAGCTCGTAGCTACCGCCTATAAACAAATCGACGACTTTGAAAACGCCTTAATTCACCATGAAAAGTTCCACGCTATTCATAACTCTGTCTTCAACGACCAAAGTGACCAAAAGGTCAAAAACTTAGAAGTTCTCCATCGCACCGAATCAGCCAATAAAGAGGCCAAATATTACGCCACCCTGTACGCCAATGAACAAGATCGCCGCCAATTGGCCGAAGTGATGCAACGTGTCGGCCAAGCCCTCACCAGTAGTCTCGATTGGCAAGCCGTTCTCAATCAAGTCATTAACCAACTGCATGAACTCGTTTGGTTCGATCGCGGCGCCCTCCTCTTGTGGCAAGACGATACCCTCCGCTTCGTCGCTGTCAAAGGGTACGATATGCTTGACGACCCGCTCACCTACACCGTTGACATTGATCAAAACAATGAAGACAATGTGTTTGTCCGCATCTACAATAGCAAAAAACCGTTAGCCATCAATGATATTTCCAACTACCCCGCTTGGCGTAAAGTCGAAGACATTACCAATCCCGAAACGTGGCTCGGCATCCCCCTCCTCCACCATAACCAAGTCATCGGTATGCTCTCCTTAGCCCGCTACACCAAAGAGGCTTACACCGATGAGGATATCACCCTCGCCAACACATTTGCCGCTCAAGCCGCTATCGCTATCGAAAATGCCCAACTTTATAGCCAAATCAAACAGTTTAACGAACAACTAGAAGCCAAAGTCCAAGAACGAACCATCGCCCTCCAAGAAGCGTACGAACAGCTAGAACGTCTCGACCGCACCAAATCTGATTTCATTGCCATCACCGCCCACGAACTCCGCACCCCCATCACTGTTCTCAAAGGGTACGGCCAAATATTACGTCTCGCTCCCGCCATCAAAGGTAGCCCTTACGAATCAAATTTAGTCGAAGGGATCAACACTGGCGCTGGTCGCCTTCTCGATATCGTTAACACGATGCTGATGATGGTCAAAATCGACAGCCGTTCGCTCGAAATTGTGGCCGAGCCTATCAATATCTACGATCTTGTCAACACCATCACCGCCGATCTCGCCGAAGATATTAAAGACCGCCACCAAACCGTCACCATCGATACCGCCCTCCAACAGCTCCCGCCCATTGAAGGGGATCCCGCTATTCTTGGTAACGTTTTCAGCAATTTGATCCGCAACGCCATCAAATACACCCCAGATGGCGGCCAAATCACCCTCCACGGCCACACCTGGCAAACCCCTCCCCAGCCCGATTATCCCGCCCCAGCCATCCAAATCACCGTCTCCGATACTGGTATCGGCATCAAACCAGATGCTATCGATCTCATCTTCACCAAATTTTACCAAACGGGTGAGGTTGCCCACCACTCCAGCGGCCAAACCAAATTTAAGGGGGGCGGACCCGGCCTCGGCCTCGCCATCGCTCGCGGCATCATCGAAGCGCATGGAGGGCTCCTCTGGGCCGAGAGCCCCGGCTACGACGAGGCAACCTGCCCCGGTAGTGATTTCCACGTCATCCTCCCCCACCACCAATCCCCACCCACCTAAACACTCCCTGTAATCTATTTCACACCTCCATTGTGCAATAATTCACAGACTGCGCCACCACTCATATATATAATAAGGATTATAAGTTAAACATAACTGGTCAACAAAAACGGCCATATTTTATAAGGAGTACACAACATGAAAACGAAAACAAATATCAAAGCTGGCGGCGAACTTACTAATATCTAATCTAAATTTAACAGCGATATCTATTAATCAATGGAGAAACATACCATGAAAACAAAAACAAACATCAAAGCCGGTGGCGAAATCGGCAACATTTAATTATAATTAAAGCAATTATTCAAACGGTCACTTAATCAAAGTGGCCGTTTTTACTTTTGGAGGTACTTATGGATATTATCGTCACTTTACTCACAAACTCTATTTTACTTTTGCTCGTTGCCCACTTCACCGATGGCTTCGAAATCAAAGATTGGACCTCGGCCATCATCGGTGCCGTCGTCTTAGCGATACTCAATGCCACCATCGCCCGTGTCTTCATCTTCTTCTCTATCCCCTTCATCGCTCTCACCCTCGGCCTCTTCATCTTTGTCATTAACGCCATTATCCTCAAAATCATGGCCTCGTTCGTCGCCGGCGTTAAAATCCGCGACTTCAATGCCGCCCTGATCGCCAGCTTGCTTATGGCGCTCTTCACCGCTATCGCCAACATCATTTTCTAGCCAACATAATCATGTGACATAATAGTGTAAAGCAGTTTACAGCTAAATTGTCAAGTTGGTATCTAGACAAACATTCCAACTTTTGCTATACTATATATTAAGTTAACCAACACACATATAAAATATTCTGGAGTTGGACGGCGGCTTAGGCGAGAAGAAATTCTGCGGTCAACAAGTATCAGCCAACCACACAGTGAAGGTGAAAACCCATATACAACAAAGGTTAACGTAATGGATATTCTTACCGAGTAGAAGGGTCAAGTACGCACAAGCATACTTGACCCTTCTTTTTTTTGCCTACAATATACCCAGCATACACCTACCAAAAACCATCTTTCATTCCAACACAATTCGATAATTCACACCCTCTTCCCAACGTCATTTCGAGCGCAGTTCAATCCGTCTCACACTCAACAAGCCCCACCTCGAAATCAAGGATTGAACGAAGTCGAGAAATCTGCCATAATAACACCCTACCCAACACTTACACCGGTTTAATTCATTATCGAACTCAGGTTATGTTAGTACCCACGGCTAAAACCCATAAAAAAACTCCCCCCCAAGCCTTATACATTTATTCCTCCGCATTCGTCGGCTGTAATGTAAATGACTTCCCATCTTTGCGTGTCATATACAAAAACACCCCTTCATGATGGGCTATCAACACATCCCCACCATCCCAACTGTTCTGCCCCTTGAACATCTCCGCCCACGTATCAAACCGACAAGTATTCTTGATCACTTCCACAAAGCCAGGCTCAATCTCTAAATACTCGGCCGTCACCTGATGCTCATTCGCTAAATATTCAGCCGCATCAGGATAATCATAATGAAACCGACTGTAGGGACAACTCTCATCCTGAAATGTAATCGTCTCCGTCGTAATCTCAACCTCTTCCCTCAAAAACGCCTCCCCCACCGCCGGATCCGCATTGCTGTTTGGATCCAATGCATACCATTGAATCTGCCAAATCGTCTGATACAAATCATCGCGCAAATCATAATCATACCGATACCCAAGTTGCGCATCTGCATCTACTTCGGTTATCTCTTCAGGCACCTCGGCCGTTAATGTCGATACCATCTGATCCAATACCTCGAAATCAGGCTGAACCCGCGACATCTCCAACTGTTCAATCAACTCAAACATCTGGGTCGCATAGGTCACATAATCCCGAAAAGCGGTATCAATCTCTTCATCACTCAACATCTCTGGGGGATTAACCACCGGCACAAACGCCGGATAACGCAACCGTACCGCCCACCGACCATCATCCGTAAACCCATCAAATTGATAAAAAAGATTCTCTGTCGTCAATGGCTCCGGCCCAAATGTTTCCCCTTGCACCAACCGACGCATCCCCTGCCCATTCCGAAACGGAATAATCTCAATCTTTGCTTCATTAAATTGGCGTGTCACCTCCCCAGTTTCTAAGCGTGTCTCAATCCCTTCCCAATAATCGATCAACTCTTGATCATAATCCGCATAAAATTCTCCATTTTCATCTCGAATCGGCAGCACAAGTAAACTTGTCGTCCGCTCAATCGTATGATCTGTATGAAAATGAACCACCGTAAAGTCAGGAATCCCCTCAAAATAACGTAACTCACCGCGGAAATCTAATACCGGCCCGCGCTGAGCCGGTATGCGCTCCGTCGTAATGAGCGGATTAATCTGGGTAGCATCATACGCAAACGATAAATCCCCATAATAAAACGGGGTCAAATCAGACGGAAAATCAACTTGTCGCTCACTATTGGTCGGCAATGGCGCCTCACGATTCCCAATCTGCCCCCGCTCACGCCCTAACTCCGGCCCAAAGGCATTGCAAGCCGTCATAGCCAAGACAATCACCGCATTGATCATAAATAAAACACGTTTCGACATAATTTACTTCCTCAGATGACAACATCTCTGTTATTAATGTTTATATCAGCCTCCTATCATAGCAGGAAACAAAGCGGTAAACAAAATCAGGTTGTCTCTTGTAAAGCAATAATTATCCGTTAAAATAAACAAATAGGTCTGAATTAGCCAATAACTATCACCTCAAAGGAGATTTCCATGGGCATACCTCTGTACCAAAATGACCCTCGCTGGGCCAATACAAAAATCGGTTTGCAAGATTCTTTAACCATTAGCCAAGTAGGCTGTCTCTTGACCAGTCTGACCATGGTCATTAATCATTTTGGTGGTGATGAAACCCCTGTCTCTATCAATAACCATTTAAAAACAGTTCATAATGGCTTTTATGGTGCTTGGATTAATCCCGTCGCTACCATTAACGCCTACAATCATTTAAACATCGAGCGGCAAAAGTCGGAAAATCTCAATGGCCAACCCGCACCGCTCAAGCTACTTGATAACGCTTTATCCGCTGGCGCTCTTGTTCTGGTTCGTCTCGATTGGTCCCCATCCCCAGATATCCAAGATCATTGGGTCGTTCTCCATAATAAGCAAGGAGATGATTACGATATGTGGGATCCGTGGTATCTAGACAGTGCTGCCTCAACCTTAGTTGGCCGTTATGGCCGTGCTGATAATAACTCAGATCCTGCCCAAATCATCCTTGAATATATTATTCACAACCACCAGAGGGTCACCACAACAACACATGAACCAACCACGAAACCAACGACAACCCCCAAACCAGCTCCCACCCAGCCCGTACCAGTTCCAACCACGGATGAGCAGCTCCTTATCCACAGCACTGTCCAACTGCGTGTGCGCCAAGCCCCTACTACCAACAGCCCCATCATCCGCGATCTGATGCCGGCGGAAATGGTCACCGTCATCGAAGACGAGCCAACCGCCTCGGCCAAAATCGGTCAAAACGACCAATGGCTCCACATCCAAGACGCTAACGGCCAACAAGGCTACGTCGCCGCATGGCTCGTCACCACCGCCGACCAACCAGCTACCACAAACGAAACGTCTCCCCCAGAACCAGAAAAAGCGGTTGCCACCAAACAAGCCAAACAAAAAAGCAGTAAAAACAAGAAAACAACTATCTCAACCAAACTCAATAAAAAAACGAAGACAGCCCCCACCGCCACAACCAAAGCCTCCCCTACCGTCCAAACCCGCCTCCGCCAAGGCCCCTCCACCCACGACCCCATCATCACCGACATCATGCCCTCGGCCACCGTCACCCTCGTCAACCCCACCGATGCCCCCCAACTTGGCCAACAAGACGCCTGGGTCGAAGTCGAAACCGATGACGGTCAGCGAGGCTATATGGCCGCTTGGCTCCTAGCCCCCGCCTAATCGTCAATCATGGTCAGCCAACGCCATCTCCAAAAAGGCTAAAATTCGCGCTTCATACTCTTCCGGATATTTCGATCGCATCTCTAAATGAGCCACCTCTGGCTCCACCCACAACGCTTTCGGCTCGGCCGCCGCCGCATACATCCGCTCTCCCGTATCTGGTGGAAACATCCCATCCCATAAACCATAAATCAGCAAAACGGGCCGTGGGCTAATCTCCCCAATCACATCAATCGGCCGGACATCGTCAATACTTCCCCCACTCCCATCATCCACCTGACGCTCCGCAAAATAACGAATTGGCGCTTGCATCCAATCAATTTGAATCACATTGTTCATTACCTCTTCCAAGGAAGCAAAAGCACTATCAACCACCACCGCTTCAATCTCCGGCCGCTCGGCCGCCACCAACACCATCGTCGCTCCCCCCATCGACCCGCCCCAGCCCACAATATGCTCGACCCCCGTCTGCCCCAACGCATATTCTAACGCCGCCTCCACATCCCGTACCTCATGATAACCAATCGTCGTAAATTCACCCTCACTCGCCCCATGCGCCCGAAAATCCCACGACAAAACACCATATCCCGCCTGCGCAAACATCGTATGCAAACCGGTCACCCGCGCGTCTGCATGTCCATGCGCCACCAACACCACTATCCCATTTTGCGGTGGTGTGTACCACGCTTGGAGTTGGATGCCGTCAACGGCCGTTAACACCACATCCTCATACACCACCCCATATGACCCTGGATTATCCCCCTCTCCCCGCACCACCCGTGCCGGTTGCATATACATCAACGCCTGTTCACGCGCCAAAAACAGCAACCCAACCACCATAAACAAAACAAACACCCCCAACCCCGATAACAATAAGTTACGCCAATACCGCCAATCTTTCATCATTACGCGAGCCCTAACACCGCCCGTATTAATATAGTAGGGAAAGCCAACGCCGGAACACATAAGAAACAGAGCCCAATCGCAAATATAAAATAGGAAGAGGGTTGTGTCCCTGCCTCCAATACCGATGCCTCTGGATTGTCTGGATTATAATACACAGTGACTTGCTCTCCCACCGGATATTGATTAACAATATTTTGCGCTCGGCTAAGGCTACTACTACTCACCTCTAAAACGGTCACCCGATCCCCCGTATACAACCGATCTCTAACCACATACTCAAAACCAATATCAGCCCCATAGGTCGTCCCATCACTATCACTATCAACCGATACCTGCGACCACGTAATTTCCCCCGGCGTTGACGGCCAAGTGGCACTCGCTTGCGCTTCTTGCACAAACCCCCAGCCAAAATAAGAAAGACTACCCCCCACCAACGTAAAAACCGTCAAAAAAACAATCGTTCCCAAACAACCCATACCTCGTTGCACCATCGTATTACCTCCATATCCTTATTTTGTTCTCTCATTATCACAACAATTTGATTATAACATAAAGGGTAACTTTTTTGGGCAAAGCATTCCCACACGGTATAATCAACTTAACTAACCTGAGTTCAATAAGTCCCCCTCCTCCCAACGTCATTTCAAGCGCAGTTCAATCCGCCCCACCCTCAACAACTCCCACCCCTAAATCAAGGATTGAACGAAGTTGAGAAATCTGCCCTAAAAATACCCCGACAAATCCTTATATCGGCTTATTTAATTATCGGACTCAGGCTAACTAAAAAGGAGAATCCCTATGACCCAATCTGCAGATGTTATCATTATTGGTGCTGGCTTGGCCGGTCTAGTTGCCGCCGCCGAAATTGTTGAACAAGGCAAATCTGTCCTCCTCGTCGACCAAGAATCGGAACAAAATATCGGTGGACAAGCTTTCTGGTCATTTGGCGGGCTCTTCTTTGTCGATTCCCCCGAACAACGCCGCCTCGGCATCCGCGACTCTTACGAACTCGCTTTTGCCGACTGGATGGGCACCGCTGGCTTCGACCGTGAAGAAGATCTCTGGCCGAAACGATGGGCCCAAGCCTATCTCTCCTTTGCCGCCGGCGAAAAGCGTAGTTGGCTTCGTGAACGTGGTTTTCAATTTTTTCCCGTTGTTGGTTGGGCCGAGCGTGGTGGGGCCAATGCGTTGGGGCATGGCAATTCCGTGCCCCGTTTTCATATTGTGTGGGGGACTGGACCCGCCATCGTGGAACCATTCATCCATCGGGTACAAGAGGCGGCCAAAAAGGGGTTACTCACCTTTAAATTTCGCCATCGGGTCAATCATTTGGTCGTCGAAAATGGGACGGTCACCGGTATTGAGGGGGATATCTTGGAAGCGAGCTCGGCCGAGCGCGGCTTCCCCAGTTCACGCACCCCCATCGCTACCTTCAGCCTCAAAGCCCAAGCCGTCATCGTCGCCTCCGGCGGCATCGGCGCCAACCATGACCTCGTCCGCCAAAACTGGCCCCAACGATTTGGCGCTCCCCCTAAACGGATGCTCACCGGCGTCCCCGATTACGTCGATGGCCGTATGCTCGCCATCAGCGAAACCGCCGGCGCCAATCTCATCAACCGCGACCGCATGTGGCATTACACCGAAGGCATTCTCAACTGGGACCCGATTTGGACCAACCACGCCATCCGCATTTTGCCCGGCCCCTCCTCTCTCTGGCTCGACGCCCTCGGCCGCCGCCTCCCACCCCCTTGCTACCCCGGTTTCGACACCCTCGCCACCCTCGAACATATCATGAAAACTGGCTACGACTACAGCTGGTTCATCCTCACCCAAAAAATTATCGAAAAAGAGTTTGCCCTCTCCGGCTCCGAACAAAATCCCGACCTAACCGGCAAAAGTATTCGCGGCATCCTCTCCCGGCTAGGGCCGGGCGCCCCCGGCCCCGTCGAAGCGTTCAAACAACATGGCCAAGATTTCATCGTCGAAAACAAATTAGACGACCTCATCCGCCGCATGAACGACCTCACCGACGAACCCCGCCTCGACCCCGCTCAACTCAAACAAGAAATCCAAGCCCGCGACTACCAAGTTCATAATAATTTCGGCAAAGATATGCAAATGGTCGCCATCCGCGGTGCCCGCAACTACATCGGTGACAAACTAATCCGCGTCGCCAAACCCCACCGTCTCCTCGACCCCAAGATGGGCCCCCTCATCGCCGTCCGCCTCAACATCCTCACCCGCAAAACCCTCGGCGGCCTCGAAACCAATCTCGATGGCCAAGTATTAGGTTCTGATGGTCAACCGTTGGCCGGTTTGTATGCCGCCGGCGAAGCCGCCGGCTTCGGCGGTGGTGGTATGCACGGCTACCGCGCCCTCGAAGGCACCTTCTTAGGTGGCTGTATCTTCTCCGGCCGCACCGCTGGCCGCGCTGTTGCTCAAGCAGTTGGTTAAAAATTTCAGCAATTTTTCTGTTATACTAAATATGGTAGAGTCACACTCAACTGTAACCCTACCAAATATTGAAAACGCTTAGTTAAATGTACTTAATGCTGATTTATCATTATAAGGACTGTTTTTAATGAATGTTACTATTACCCTACCACAAAAACCATTTGCAACCTACTCATCTGAAGAACGCCAACAAAAAATACAACTGTTTTTAGCTTTAGGCATGTACCAAATGGAAGAAATATCGATTGGATCTGCCTGTGAGTTAGCCGGCCTCGATCGCATGAGTTTTCTCGCCATTTTAAAAGAACGCAATATTCCTATAAAAACGCAAACCCCCGATGAGTTTGAACAAGATATTAATGAGTTCATGGCTACTTTGTAATGTTAATTTTTACTGATCGGTTGCCTGTTAATTTACGGCTACAATTTAGCCCCCCCCAAAAACTCTACCCCTACTCCGTATTAACCGCCCACTCCTCACGCTCCTCAGCACTCATATTGTGCATCCCATCCGCCGGTGCCGCCTCTAACGTAAACCAATAAAAATCCTCATCAATCCCAATCTCATTGTAATAATCTAAATACGCATCATGCTCTGGATCATCCTCCGGCAAATCGCCCCCCTCTAACCCATCACCCGCCGCCCACGAATGCACCCCCACATACGCATCCTCGGCCGCCGACCGCGTCCGCCCCGCCAAGAAAAAGTCCACCCCACCTGATGCAATCAGCCCCCCTGAGGGCACACACGTCGCCAACCCCGCCTCAAAAATCATCAACGACCCCTCCAAATTAGCCTGATCATCATCCGAACCAGGCACATACGTCATCACAATCGTCGTCACCTCGGGATGATCATACAACAAATCATCAATCTGATCGGGTAAATCAGAATCAATCACACCACTCATAATCGCTATCTCCCCCTCCACTTCAAAGCTAACAGGGTCTTCATTTTCCGAGACGTCAAATGGGCCGCTGCAGGTAACGGCCGTTAGCCCCACCCCCGCATCATCCCCCATCTCCCCATCCAGCAACTCATCATCTTCCCCACCCATCTCCTCGGCCCCCTCATCCACTGCCACTTCATCAGCACCTTCGTCCACCTCCACACTTAAACCATCCCCTACCTCAAATGTCTCCTCATCCTCAAGACCAGCCTCCCCACCACAAGCCACCAGCATCAAAACACCTACCAAACCAATTAATAACAACCGCCACCATTTTTGCTTTAACATCACTATCTCCTTATCACTTTCGGTTACAATCTAAGCAATCTATTTATTTTCAGCCAATCTTATTGTCAATCCCAACATTTCCATGATTATACCCTATATCCCCTTAATCAGATCCTACTGCTAAACAGACCACAAACTAATCTTTTTAAGAATGGTAAGCAATGCTATAATTAAAATGTCATTAAAACGTCTATAGTTTCATGTAGCTAACCAAATGCAATATTCTTTCCAATCTCATCAGGCAAATATCAAGTTTTTACACTTGATTTAGGTTTTGGCTTAACAAGTATGTTTAAGGATATCGATAATGCTCACGTGGCTCAACCAACTAATTTTTGCCCCACTCGTCCCTATTAAAAACCTCCAAACAAAACGCCATACGCAACTATTAACACCTCTTATTTTAATTCTCCTCTTCTTCACTGCGTCTGGTGCCATATTATCTTCCAGTACAAACGCCGCCCCTGTTTTATGGTCACTAACCGCTATCATGACTGTTGCTTACTTCCTTAGTCGAACGACAAAAGTCCAATTAGGGGCCACAATTGTTATTGGTTGTATCCTTATCACCCCCTTCTTAATCACCCTAAACAATCCAGATCGTACTGTCGAAGATCTTATCATTAGCTTTTCATGGAATATTTTAGCCCTTATCCTCGCTCAAATATTTTTTTCATGGCAAGGCTTTTTATTCGTCACGATTATCAACTTGATCATCCTCGGCCTCATCCCCTCCATCACCGTCAACATCACCTTCCCCGATTTATTTATCCCTTTTTGCTTCTTTCTTTCCAGTTCCTTACTCCTTTTAACCGCCAGTCGCTACCGCGACAACCTCGAAAAAGACCGCATTGAAGTCGTCCAACAACAAAAAGAGACCCTCGTCGCCACCAATCAAAAACTAGAACAAACCAGAGCTGAACTCGAAACCCACCAACAACATCTCGAACAACTCGTCGCCCAACGCACCGCCGACTTAGCCTCGGCCAAACAAGCCGCCGAAACCGCTAACCAAGCCAAATCTGATTTTCTAGCCAATATGAGCCACGAAATCCGCACCCCCCTCAACGCCGTCATCGGCATGAGCGAACTCCTGTGGACCACCCCCCTCACCGCCCAACAAGAATCTTTTATCACCACCATACAACAAAGCAGTCAAACTTTACTCGTTCTGATTAATGATATTCTCGACTTTTCTAAAATCGAAGCCCAAAAATTAATCCTCGAACAAGCTCCAACTGATTTATACGCCACTATTGATGCCGTTTTCGATATTATTGGCCTCAAAGCGCAACAAAAAAGATTAAATATCGGTTATCATATCGCCACCACCATCCCGCCCACCATCGAAACCGACCAAAAATACCTCAAACAAATCTTACTCAATCTACTAGGCAACGCCGTCAAATTTACCCACCAAGGCCATATCACCCTCCTCGTAACATACGCCGCTAATCCTCAGGACAACTTAATCTCCTTCCAAGTACAAGACACCGGCATTGGTATCCCCACCGATAAAATTGATACGCTTTTCCAATCATTTAACCAAGCCGATACCTCTATCACCCGCCAATATGGGGGCACCGGCCTCGGCCTCGCTATCAGCAAAAGCTTAGTTGAACTGATGGGTGGTCAAATCGAAGTCAACAGCCAACCTAACCACGGCACAACCTTCACCTTCACCATTCAAGCCCGGCCAATCGACTCCCCTCTCCCCCCCTTCTTACAAACCAACCAACCCATTTTACAAGACAAACACATTTTGATTGTGACTGATGCCATCATTGGCAAGCAACTATTAACCCCACAATGCCAAGCTTGGGGTCTCAAAACAACAACGGCCATTAACACAACCAACGCTTTGGCTTGTTTGGCTGATAACGGCCGTTTCGACCTCGTCCTCCTCGACCACAACATCTCCCCCCCAGACGATACCTCTCTAATTGAACATATTCGCACCAACCACCCACAAACCAAACCAATCCTCCTTGCCCCCACTATCACCATTCTCTCCCACAAACAGAAATCCCAATTTACAGCGATTATCACCAAACCAATTAAAACCCAACAACTATATGACACCTTGATAAATGTGATTAATAATCAATCGCAACCCAAAAAAGAACGTCCAAAAAAATTCCTTTTCAATCCCCAAATGGCCCAACAGTTCCCCCTTCATATCTTACTAGCTGAAGACAATCGCACCAACCAAAGAATCATCACTTTAACCCTCAAAAAATTAGGCTATAAAACTGATATCGCTAATAATGGACTAGAAGTTATAACCGCCTTACAAGCCCAAACCTATGATCTCATCTTAATGGATATCCAAATGCCAGAGATGGATGGCCTCACCGCCACCAAACAAATTCGAAACCAATTTCCACCGACCCAACAACCATACATCATTGCCATCACTGCCAACGCCACCACCCAAGATCGCCAAAGATGCTTAGATGTAGGCATGAACGACTATCTCAGCAAACCGTTTCAGGTGCAGGATTTAATCAATGCCTTACAACAAGCAAATATAGCCATCAATGATAAAGCTAACCAAGTTTAATCTTTTATGCTTCTGAAAGTCACCCAAATCAGTAAATTCTACGGCCCCACTCGCGTCCTCAACAACATCTCTTTCAATCTTCACCTCGGCCAACGCGCCGCCCTCGTCGGCCCCAACGGCGTCGGCAAAACTACCCTTCTCCACATCATCACCGCCACCATCGAACCAGACCACGGTCACATCACACTCGCCCACAACACCCAAATCGGCTACCTCCCCCAAACCATCACCAACTTCGATGATAAAACTAATATCCATGACCATATCGAACACGCCCTCACCCATTTACGCACCCTCGAAACCCAAATGCGCGCCCTCGAAACCCAAATGGGCCTCTCCCCCCCTGATCTCGATGCCATCTTAACTGAATATGGACACATCACCGAACAATTTGAACGACGTGGTGGCTATGACATAGACCATAAAGTTGATATCGTTCTCGCTGGCTTACACATCGACCACATCCCCCGTGACCGTCGGCTAGCCACTCTCTCCGGTGGCGAAAAAGCCCGCCTCGGCCTCGCCCTCCTCCTCCTTCAAAATCCCGACATCCTCCTCCTCGATGAACCTACCAACCACCTCGACCAAACCACCCTCGCCTGGCTCGAATCCTACCTCCAAACCTACCAAGGAGCCCTGCTCATCGTCTCCCATGATCGCCAATTCATCAATAACAGTATCAACATCATCCTCGAAATCGATGAACACCAACGCACCCTGAAACAATACAGTGGCAACTATGACCATTATCTCCATAGCAAACAACTCGAACAGGAGCAATGGCTAACCGCTTACCAACAACAACAAGATGACCTTAAACAGTTGCAACAAGCAATCAAAACCAAAGCCCGCCAAGTCGGCCATAATCGTGGGCCACGTGACAACGATAAAGTCGCCCATAAAGCGGCCGGCGCCCGTGTTGAGCAAACCGTCTCCCGTAATCTCCGCTCTATTCAAGAAAAACTCAATCGGATTGAGCAAAACCCTATCCCCAAACCACCAGAACCGTTAATCATCAATCCAGAGTTCGACCCCCAACAGTTACGTGGGCAAATTCCTTTAATCGCCGCCAATATCAGCAAACAGTTTAACGGCCGTTCCCTCTTCACCAACCTCTCCTTCACCCTCGACCCCCACAGCCGCATCCTCATCACTGGCCCCAACGGCGCTGGCAAAAGCACCATCCTCCGCATCCTCGCTGGCCACGAAACCCCCGATAATGGCGAAATTATCCTCACCCCCACCGCCAACATCGGCTTCCTCGACCAAGAACAAGAAAATCTAAATCTCAACATCTCCCTCCTGGCCAACTATCGTCAAGGACTTACCGGTCCCGATAGTTTTCATATCGCTAACTTGTTACGCTACGGCCTCTTTATCTACGAAGATGTTCACAAGCAGGTTAGCCAACTCAGTATCGGCCAACGCCGCAAACTCCAACTCGCGCGGCTTATCGCCCAACAAGCCAATATTCTCCTTCTCGATGAACCCACCAATCACCTTAGTTTTGACGTTTTAGAAGCGTTTGAAGCATCGCTCGACGCCTTCCCTGGCCCGATTATTGCTGTCTCCCATGATCGTTGGTTCCAACAACGGTTTGGACAGGTGGTGTGGCACTTGGCTAACGGCCGTTTAACCACCACCACCTAATCCCAACCACTCCCCCCCCCATCATTACCTACTGTCCCCCAAACACCGCCACCGTCATCACCCCCCGCTCGGCCGCCGCCGAGCGCACCCCACACCCCTGCCCCACAACCTGATACACCCGCAACTCCCCAACTGTCACCACCCCCACATCCGTATACGACAAATCGGCCGTTAACGCACAGTTGCCCGCCGCCGCACAATCACTACCGGCAGCCACATACGGTGCCGTCTGCCACCATACCTCATACATATCCGCCCCCCCGTCCAACCAACTTAGCACAACATCCAAGCCAACCACACCCGCCGTCACCTCAGGCACCGACGGCGCACTACACACATCCGCCGTCAACGGATGATACTGCGCCTGCCTGTTATCCCAACCATGCTCCGCCCCCGCCAAGATCTGCCCATCAAGCGCAAAACTGACTGTCGCCCCATACGTGCCACAGCCATCACCACTATCCCCCTTCACCTGCATACTATAAGCCAAGCCACCATTCCAATTGACCACCGACCCATTACCACACACGACTCCATCAACATACGCCGTTATCGGCATCCCTGCTGTCGGTGTAAAGCTCGCTGTCGGCACAATTGGACCAAAGTAAGTCGTCGGCAAATAGGTGAATAACCCCTCGGCCGACGGCCCCACCAACCCCGCCCCCGCCGACGGCACACCCAAATACAACGTCACCGGCTCCGTCGCATACAACCAATACCCCTGACCAAACGATAAATAATGCAAATCATTCACCAAACCAGCATATTGACTATAATTTTTGCTCACCAACGAATCATACAACAACCATTCCCCACCAAAATTATTGAAATGGTAAACGCTTGTGTAAGAACCATCAATCGAGGCCAATGCCGTGGTCACCGGTCGCGTCCCATTAATCGGATACCCAAACACATTCCAACCCGCCGCGAATGGATTCATCTCAATCGTCGCAATCAACGCATAAATCCCTTCCGGCTGTTCCCCATCCATAAACGCCACCGCCCGATTCTCCTCCATATCCAAATCAGTCGGTAACCGCAACCATGTCTTACCATAATCGGGCGAATGATACATCGTCAACGTATACTCATACCCATCCGGCACTTGCCGTTGTAAATAATCAATCGCCACCGTCCGCGTCACCACCCGCTCAAAGCCAGGCCGCAACTGCGCATTATACGCTTGCCCGACCAACGAGAACCATGGTGGCAAACTCGTCACGCTAGCGATGCTCTGCATCGCCCCAATCCCTGTCGGTCCATACGGGTCGTCAAAATTCAACACCGTAAACTGCCCATCCGTCGATACCGATGGTGCCCCCCACGGCCGACTCGGCCCACCCCACACCGCACTCTCCCCACCCCAAATCTGACTATCCCCACCCCAAATCGCACTCTCCCCACTCCACACCGCACTCTCCCCACCCCACACCGCACTCTCCCCACCCCACGCATCCAAACTCACCGCAAACTCACTAAACGCTTGCCGCACCGGTGCCGTCCCCGGCACCCACACCCGCACCGACCCCTCGAACACCACATAATCCAATAACAGTTCCCCCGTAAACGTCACCGGATTAGCCGGATCAACCACCGTCAACGCCCCCCACGTCGACGTAATCACACTATCACTACCCGGCAACCCGTACGCCGGTATCACCTGCACATTCACCTGCGCCGAACTCACATATTGCGTCACCGTAATCGCCAACGTCTGCGACGAGACCGAACTCACAATAATCTCCGGCTGCCAATCCCCAACCCTATAAATATCAATCGACCCGCTCAAATTGCCCACCGTCTCACAACCCAAATAGGCCGGCACCTGACCCGTATCCACCACACATACCTCATCCCCCACGGCCGCGCCCCGCACCTTCAACCGATCACCACCCGCATTCGTCGAGCCTAACGACACAATCGAATCATCGGTCAAATCAGCCGTGTTGTTCGTCTGCCGCAAATAGCCACGCGCCCGTGGAATCGTCACAATTTGTCCCGTGCCCGCATCCCGCAACGTATAATTCCGCGACGATTGCACCCCGATATCACCCGTCGGCTCAATCACCTTCACATCTGTCGCCGCCAACGGCACCAAACTCGGCCCCGGATAATCAAACCGACTCGCCGGCGCATTCAACATCGGATAAAACGTCGTAATCGTCTCCCAATCCGGCCGTCCCGTCGTCTGCTCCGCCACCGTCAATAAACAATCACCGACCCAATCCGCTTCCGGCAAGAACTCCGTGTACGCATCATCATAACTCGTCGTCATAAAGCTCCCGATACAATCTGTCCCAATCAACCCATCATCATCTATCCCAATATAATTATCGGGCAAAAAGAACAGATAATGGCCTAACTCATGGGTCAACACTTGCCACCAATCTTGCGTCAAATCCGCCTGGTTCTCCCCAAATGGGTCCCAGTTCGACCCCATCCGAATCAACCCTGGTCGATACGCGTTCGTAATCACTCCCGTCACCCCAATATCATTCACGGGCTCAGCCACAATCCCGCCCATCGTCGCGTTCGGATGAATATCATTGGCCGCGTACATCAAAATATCCGCATTATGCCAATTTTCTCGGTTCTGATAAAGATTGATCTTGCCCAACGCTGCTTGCCCATTGCTGATATCGTATAACACATCAGAACTGTAACGGATAGCCGTCGCCAACGTGTCTAAG
This sequence comes from Anaerolineae bacterium, assembly GCA_035459145.1. Classification (GTDB taxonomy): domain Bacteria; phylum Chloroflexota; class Anaerolineae; order Promineifilales; family Promineifilaceae; genus DATHYN01. The sequence continues at coordinate 44,190 of DATHYN010000485.1, forward strand.
AATAAGCCATCATTAGTCGCATCCCATTCAATTGACATATCTAAATTGAACATCAATAAGGGATTATCGGCCGAGACCACCAAGTTCTGGTTCCCAAACGCATTCACCGTATGCATCATCACCTCATTGGCCAGCACCGGCGCACTGGTGTGATACAACGTGTAGCTACTCGTCGCCGTAATCGGCAACAACGCCATCAAACGATCACCAATCTGCGGCTCGAAACCACCCAACAGATACCCATTCCCATTCGTCTTGAACGGTTGGCCCTCTGCATCACTAATCGGCACCGCAATCTCCGTCCCCGCGGGCATATAATAAACCACCGCATCCGCGGCCACATTATCGACCGTCATCGTCTCCGAAAAGACTTGCACCCGATTACTCCACAAGCGGAACGGCAACCCACTACCACTGTTCGCCCCATACAAAATCGGTCCCATCGCCTGATACGGATATTGATAGACACCGGGCACATTATCACTCACTTGTGGTTGCGTCACCAATCGTAAGACAACATTATCTAACTTATTGGCCACCCCCGTCGCCACCGTGTCCCACGCAAACGTCCCCTTCGGCTCACGGAAAAACTTAATCTCCTCACCCGTCAACGCCCGTCGATAAACCCGAACTTCATCCACCAACCCATTTAAGTAATCAGTCGGCGCTAAACTCGGTATTCGCCCTAATGACCAGTTATCGGTCGGGGCCAAACTATAATTAATCCCATGAGTGCCCACCAACTGGTCATCCACATACAAAGAACCGGTAATCCCATTACTGCTGTAAGCGACGTAATGCCACTCATTATCGGCCACGGCCATACTACTCGTTATCTCATAAGCGCTACTACCACCATCATAAACAGACAACTGTTCATTCGCATTGAGCACAAGATGGAAAATAGCATTCCCTTCCTGATTATTAATCCCCAGCACCGCTTCTTGACCACTGCCGATGGGACCCGCCTTCAGCCACAAACCAAAGCCCCAGTTAGGACTGATATTATCAGCCACGGGGCTAATATCAATATAATCACTGCTTCCATTTAAGCTGATGGCGTAATAGTTATCGAAATAGGTTGTTGGCAAATCAATGCTGAAATGATCAGTGACCGTTGTGCTCACGTACAACGTCCCATTATTATTGTTGGCCGATGAATCAACCAAATCATCATCGGGACGGCTATCAAAGCGCCAATAACCAACGAGGTTGTTGCGCACTTGGGCGGCCGAGGGGATGCCGCTGAAAGTACCCACGGCCGGCAACCATTCCCCCCCACCATTGGCGGAATAGTAGGGCACAATTTCCATCCGTTCATCAACAGCTTGGCTACCTAATGTGTAGGAGATAGGAATTATTGAGTTAGTGAAATACCCATCTTGGGAGTACAGGTTGCTGGCTGGCAGGTTTTCTGGTTGGGTGAGGGTGAGGTAGATGGGAGAACGGCCGTTTACCCGCGCCTGATGCCGATAGCGCAAATTCGTAAACATCTGATTCTGCTGACCATCATTCGCCACCGCCACATCCAAATCTCCATCCCTGTCCCCATCCAACAACAACACCCCATACGTCTGATCCGTCGCCAACCCAATCTCCGTCAACAAACTGAATTGACCCGAACCATCATTCAAATAAATCTTATTCGTCTGCCCCACATTTCCGGCCACCACATCTAAATCCCCATCCCCATCTATATCGCCCACAGCCACACTAAACGTATTATCCATCTCGCTCCCCACCGTCCCCCATAACGTAAAGTTCCCCACCCCATCATTGACATACACCTTGTTTGTCTGACCATCATTCCCCGCCACCACATCCAAATCCCCATCCCCATCCACATCAGCCACGACCAAACTCTCCGTCAAATCGGTCTCACTCCCAATGCTACCCCACAAACTTAGCCCACCTGTCCCATCATTCAGATAGATTTTGTTCGTCTGGCCATCATTCCCCACCACCAAATCTAAATCACGATCACCATCAAAATCCCCCAAGGCCACACTCCGCGTACTATCCGTCTCCAAACCGATATTACCCAGCAAACTGAACCCGCCCGCGCCATCATTCAGATACGTCTTATTCGTGCGCCCCGCATCCCCAATCACCACATCTAAATCCCCGTCCCGATCCAAATCCCCCAAGGCAATACCATAACTGCTCTCAATCTCACTACCTATATTACCGAGTAAACTGAGCGTGCCACTCCCATCATTCAGATAAACTTTGTTCGTCTGGCCATCATTACTGACCACCAAATCCAAATCGCGGTCACCATCCACATCCCCTAACGCCACCGCTCGGCTACGATCATTAAGCCCATCAACAGTGCCCGCTAAATCAAATTGATGGTCACCCACCCCAGCATATAACTTATTCGTTTGCCCTTCATTGGCAATGGCCAAATCTAAATCACCATCCCCATCCATATCGCCCGAGGCCATACTTCGTGTATTATCTGTCTCCAACCCGATATGTGAGGCCAAAGCAAACAAACTGTTCCCCCGATTAAGGTACAGTTTATTAACATAGCCACTGTTACCAGCAGCCACATCTAAATCCCCATCCCCATCGATATCGACGAGAATGATGCTTTGCGTCGGGTCTTTGGCCGAGCTGACCTCTCCAAACAAACTAAACTGACCATTTCCATCATTATGATACACCTTATTCGTCTGCCCCACATTCCCCGTCACCAAATCCAAATCACCATCCCCATCAATATCTCCCAACGCTAAACTGTACGTATCATCCCCACTGCCAATATCCGCCGCCCAACGAAACAATCCATGACCATCATTCACATACAGCCGATTAGCCGCTCCCGCATTCCCCACCACCAGATCATTATCCCGATCACCATCCACATCCCCCACCATCACCCCATAACTATTATCAATCTCCGCCCCCACATCAACTGCCGTCCCAAAATTGCCGCTCCCATCATTCACATACAGCCGATTAACTTGCCCCACATTCCCCACGGCCATATCCACATCCCCATCCCCATCCATATCAGCTAAAACCACGCTATAACTATTATCCGTCTCACTCCCCACCCCAATGCCCGCCCCAAATGTTCCCAACCCATTATTCAGATACAACTTATTCGTCTGACCATCATTCCCCACCACGATATCTAAATCCCCATCCCCATCCACATCCCCAAAGGCCACACTCCGGCTATCATCCGTCGCTAACCCAAAATCAGAACCAGCTACAAAGTTCCCCTGACCATCATTAACAAACAACCGATTCACCGCCCCCGCTTGCCCCACGGCCACATCCAAATCCCCATCCCCATCCATATCCCCCACCGCAATACTCTGACTCCCCTCACTCGTCACCCCTAACGTATTGACCAAATTAAAATAACCATGATCATCATTAATATACACTTTATTCAACTGACCATCATTCGCCACCGCTAAATCCAAATCCCCATCCCCATCCATATCCCCCGATGCCAACCCTTGACTACTATCAACATCACTGCCCACATAACTGGTCAAACGGAAGAAATTATCCCCACTATTTTCATATACCACATTTAGTTGCCCACTATTCCCCATAACCAAATCTAAATCCCCATCTTCATCGATATCTCCCAAGGCAACACCAACTGTTGGGTTTGTCCCCGTGTCAATTTCTATAATCTGATTAAAATTGCCATTACCATCATTAAGCACTAATTTTGTATATTTATTAACATTCCCCCCAATAACAACATCTAAGTCACCATCCCCATCCACATCCCCTAAAGCAATATCACTACTATCCCCCCCTTCCAAACCAATCACACCCAACAAACTAAACCCACCAAGGCTATCATTGATAAAAATTCTTGGCACACCAATTTCCTGACCAGCACTAACCAAATCTAAATCCCCATCCCCATCTAAATCACCAAAAGCCAAATGATGCCCTCCACTATCTAACCCAGCAATCGGTGTCCCTAATGAAGCAAACACACCACTCCCATTATTAAAATAAACAAGCGACGGATTAGAATAATTACCAGCCACAACATCCAAATCTAAATCCCCATCAACATCAACTAAAGCAATATCTCGCGTGTTATTCCCTTCCGTCCCAACAGTGACACCCACGGCAAAACTACCCGTCCCATCATTGACATATAAATAATTAATGCCATACCGATGCCCCACCACAATATCTAAATCCCCATCCCCATCCACATCTCCCATAGCAACGGTTCGTGCATCACCATCATTATTACCAATAACAACACCAGTCGCATCAAAATTGCCTAAGCCATCATTAAAATGCAACCGCTTACTCGATCCATGCACTTTAACCACATCTAAATCCCCATCCCCATCGACATCCCCTAACGCAAAATCATACGTATAACTATTATTCGTCCCCACAAATACCGCCGCTGGATCAAACGTTCCCAACCCATCATTAAAATACAACTTATCCCTATCCCCATCCCCAGCAAACAAATCCAAATCCCCATCCCCATCCGCATCGCCCATCCTCACATTGGTTATTGGATGCGTAGCTGACCCAATCGGACCTAACAATTCAAACTCAGTTTGATACTGATTAACATAAACCGCATTCTTAAGACCGCCATTACCTACAAAAATATCCACCAAACCATCCCCACTCATATCCCCAAACCCAACTCCCTGAATACCACTCCCTGTTTGAATTCTCTGCCAATGGGCTAAATAACCAGTACCATCATTTTCATAAACATCAACCCCAGCCGTCCCTGTATTCCCAATAATAGCATCTAAATCACCATCCCCATCGACATCAAATAACTCGGCCCGCAAAGCATAATTATCCCACGTTTCATACACCACCCCCTGACCAAAATTACCCGCCCCATCATTAAAATATTGACGATTATAATTGCCATAATCACCACTAATAATATCTAAATCCCCATCCCCATCCAAATCTCCAATCGCCACCGAACGAGTGTTATTCGTTTGCGACCCCACCGGTATACCCGTCGCTTGAAACGTACCATCCCCATTATTCCGATACCATTTATTCACAGCGTAATTCCCTGTCAATAGATCCAAATCCCCATCACCATCCAAATCTCCTACAGCTAAATCAAGCGTGGGATTACCTTCCGGACTCACCTGTACCCCAGTCCCATTAAAACTCCCCGATCCATTATTGAAATACAACTTGATATCACTATCATTATCACTCATAAACATATCCAAATCCCCATCCCCATCCACATCCCCTACCGCAATCGCATCCGTATACCAATTATCAGTGCCAATCGCTGTCCCTGTCGCACTAAAGCTCCCCGACCCATTATTAAAATAAAGCTTATTCCGTTGTGATGTTGTGCCATTAGCTGTCCACACATCCAAATCCCCATCCCCATCCGCATCCGCCAAAATAATATCAATCGTATCGTCCGTCTCCGTCCCAATATCACCCGCCAAAACCAATTCACTCCCATTATTCAAATACAACTGATTGGTTTGATTTGCATTCGCCACCACCACATCTATATCCCCATCCCCATCAACATCTCCCATGGCCACATCTTGTGTTGATCGACTCACTTCCCCTGCTGGCAAATAATACCCCGTAAAGACTCGAGAACTAGGCAATAAATTTTCACTATTAGCTTGCATTTTAACAAGTTGCCCCTCGGCCCCTTCGGCCACCTCGGCCACCCCCGCCCCCATCACAAACAAACCCACCAAACCAAAAACAAACCACCGACCAATCACTTTTGTCGCCAATTGCACATTCATCATCATATATCCTTTAGTCTCTCAACGGCTCTTTAGGGGGTTAGGGTATTGGGGTACCCACTAAGGGAATTTCTGACTCAAAATCCTAAAGAACGCAATTTATTCTCTCATTTTGCCTGATGATAATGTGGGGATTATAGCCCATGACACCATAACATCATCACCAAGTATACTTTTGCTATTTATTGTAACACATTCATATTATAGTTCATATGCACTTAAAATCACCTACGACCAAGCGCTGTTTATACCCAATTTTGCTTACTAAATAACACTCACCTATAATTGCGTAACTTATTGTGGTTTCTACATATTTAAATGGACAAGTATGCCTAACCTCGCTCGTTACCTACAACAAGAGATACCACCAGTCGCTCTAAAAAAGGGTTGGCACAGCCAATCAGAAGCAACGATGCTCACTAAAGAAGAAGAGAACCTCTTAGGCTATTCCCCTCGTGCCGATTTACTGCTTACCCATCAAGATACAAACCAACGCATTTGGCTAGAATTTGAAATCAGTCGCGCCGATCCCGTCGCCAATCATGCTAAATTTGCGATGGCTCATCTATTAGCACCACGACTCAAACAAGATATATTTTTATCAATGATCAGCCCCCATGTCACCAAAGGCCGGCGCAATCTGGCCGCCAACATGATTTGGGTAATGCGTTCTTTAGGCATCATGGCCTATCAAACATTATTATTGCCTCATATCCACCCGAAAGAAATCTCAAAATTAAACCATCTAACCATCACCGATCTACACCAACAAACTGTTTTCAATGTGAAACATGAGCTGGAACGTGCTTTAGCTGTTTCTCACCCCCTCGGCCAAGATGAAACCACCTCCATTCATTTTATTGCCAACATCAGTGAAGTCTTTCACAATATCCATCAATGGAATCTTGAATTACAAATGACAACAGGTCGCCAACTTTGGGGCAGCCGCGCCACCACATACTTTGTCTATAACCCCCGAACCAAACAGTTTGCCCCTTCAAAATTTTGCGCGTATATCGCCCGCTCTCTACCTACAACCAATAATCTATCAACATTCTACGGAGCCACCATCACCCTTGCTCAATATATTCAAATCCCTCATGGCCTACCCATCTTTGATGGCCAAAGAGCCCATAACCATTTGACCAAAACACTTGCCATGCGCATTACAACAGCTGACCAATCCCCCACAGTGGCCAAAATATTCAACCATTGGCACAGTCGCCAGCCTGAACCTATCAACATTCACCCCAATGGACCTAAATTTATTATGCCCCCCAAATGGTATTACTAAATTACTAAATTACTAAATCACCAACCTTCCAACCAAACACCCCACCTCTCCTCGTCAACTAAAAAAATCCCCAAAATCCCCAAAATCCGCGTCAAAATCCCCCAAACCTCATCCCCCCCTTCCCCCCTCTTGCCAAATCCCCTCCTTTATGCCATAATACCCCCACTTATTGCAAAGATTTGCAATAACAAACAAACAACAATAAGGAACGCTTTTATGAAATTACGCCTTCTACTTTTACTCGGCATCCTCGGCCTCACCGCCTGCGCCTCACCCCAAAACGGTACCCTCGAACTCCTCGCCAATGGCGAAGATTTTGCCCGCCAACCGTTTACCAGCAAAGATGGCTGGACGATTGACTTTGAACATGTCTATCTGACGCTAACGGCCGTTACCGCCTACCAAACCAATCCCCCCTTCGACGCCGCCAGCGGCCAAATGCCCACCGGCACTCCCCTCCCTCACCCTGACTCACCCACTGTCGATCTCGCTAACCCCACCCGTGATGATGGCACCCTCCTCGTCGGTACCATCGACGCCCCAACCGGCCATTACAACGCCATCAGCTGGGAAATGGCTCCGCTCAACAATAACCCCACCATCCACCTCCTCGGCACCGCCACCAAAGATGACCAAACAATCCGTTTCGATATCCAAGTCGACCAAACCTACCAATACGCTTGTGGTGAATATGTCGGCGACAGTCGCAAAGGGTTCGTTGACCCCGATACCACCGATAACCTCGAAATGACGTTCCACTTTGACCACGTCTTTGGTGACGCCGACAGCGACCTGAGCGAACCGCTCAATACCGGCGCTCTCGGCTTCGACCCCCTCGCCACTCTGGCCACAGATAACGAACTGATCGCCACCCTCACCGACCTCGAAGCCAATCTTACCGCTGACCAATACGCCACACTGCTCGATACCCTCGCCACCCTCGGCCACGTCGGCGAAGGCCACTGCTATGAATTCACCAACGGCTACACCGCCCATGAAACAGAATAATCGTGGGCAACGCCATCTTTGGCTTTGGCTTCTCCCCCTTCTCCTTCTCCCCACCATCGCCTACGCCCACGGTACGGTTATCACCCTCGGCATCGCCACGCCGCCCACCATCACCATCAACGCCCTCTACGACACGGGCGAACCGATGAGTGAAGCCCAAATCCTCGTCTACGCCGCCGATGACCCCCGCAACGCCTGGCATACCGGCACGGCCGACACCGCCGGCAACTACCAATTTGACCTCGATACCAATATTGAAGGTCAATGGTCAATCGCTATCCGCACCGCCGGCCACGGCGAAATCCGCTATCTTTACGTCGCCCGCAACGGCGACATCACTCTCGAACAACCGGAAAAACGCCCGCTATGGCAAACCGCCTTAATGGCGACCATCGTTATCGTCGCTTTACTCGGTATCGCTTGGTACTATTCCTCACAAGGAGAAAAAAATCATGCACATTCCTGATGGTATCCTCCCCACTGTCGTCTGGACCGGCGCCTATGTCGCCTCCGGCGCCATAACCGCTTACTCCCTCCGCCAAATCAATAAGCAAGAGGACCCCCGCGCCGCCGTCCCCAAAGCGGCCATGATGACCGCCGCCTTTTTCGTCGCCTCCTCCATCTTCGTCCCCATGCCCCCCCCCATGACCAGCGCCCATCTCATCTTAGCCGGTACCATGGGCGTCATGCTCGGCTGGTACGCTTTCCCCGCCATCGTCATCGGCCTCATCTTGCAAGCCATCGTCTTTGGCCACGGCGGTATCACCACCCTCGGCGCCAACGCCCTCATCATGGGCACCCCCGCCCTCATCATGTCCGCCCTCTTCCAACGCTTAGTCGCCAAACGACCACCTGATGACAAATTCACCTTAATCGTCGCCTTCCTCGGTGGCTTCGCCGGCGTCATTCTCGCCGCCGCCATCTACTACAGCTTTATCATCGGCACCCTCCCCGCCGATATCAATCGCGCCGCCGAAATCAATGCCACCATCATCCTCTGTCTCTCTCACTTACCGGTGGCCATCGTTGAAGGACTGTTCACCGCCGCCCTCGTCCGCTACTTACGCCGCACCCGCCCTGACCTCATCGGCCTCACCCCAGCCATCTCCCCCTCCTAACCATGGCTGATTCTAACCACCACCATCACCACCATAACCATACCCCCGATATCGATGCCTATGCGCGGCTCGATTCTCCTATTCACCGCTGGGACACCCGCTTCAAACTCCTCGGCCTCCTCGCCCTCATCGTCGCCTTCGCCTCTGTTCAAGATTATCGCTTGCTCCCGCTATTGGTGACGATAACGGCCGTTATCTACACCCTCGCCCGCCTCCCTTGGGCCGCCCTCCGCCTTCGCCTCCGCTTCCCCAGCTATGTCGTCGCCGCCCTCGTCATCTTCCTCCCCTTCATCACCGGCCAAACCATCCTCCTCACCCTCGGCCCCCTCACCATCCGCCAAGAAGGGCTCACCCTCGGTCTCCTCATCGCCGGCCGCCTCTTCTGCATCGTCACCATCGCCTTTATCATGTTTGGTACCGATACCTTCATTCGCACCATCGCCGCTCTCCGCGCCCTCCGCTTCCCCGACATCATGGCCGATATGGTCTTGCTCACCTACCGTTACTTATTTGAAATCACCGCCTTCTTCGACCAGATGCAAACGGCCGCCCGTTTACGTGGCTTTCAAGGGGGCGCTTTTTCGTTAAACAACATTAGCACCACCGCCGCTTTAGTCGGTCATCTCTTCATTCGCAGTTATGAAAAATCGGAACGGGTCTATAAAGCGATGGTCTTGCGTGGCTATGGTGCCGATACCGCTATCCGTCGTGATTATTTTCAGGCGACGTGGGTCGATTATGGTAAAACGGCCGTTATGCTCATTATCGCCATCACCATCTTAATCATCGATAAGCTCATTTTCTAAAGGAATCGACGCCATGAACGCCATCACCATTCAAAATCTAAAATTCAGCTATCCCCAAGCAATCGTCCTCCACGACCTTTCCCTCACTGTCCAACCGGGCGAACATATCGGCGTCATCGGCGCCAATGGTGTGGGCAAGACAACCTTATTCCACACCATTTGCGGCATCCTTAAACCCACCTCTGGCACCATCCAACTCTTCGGTCAACCCGTTAAAACAGGCCAATTCCACCCCCAAGTCGGCCTTGTTTTCCAATACCCCGATGACCAACTTTTCGCCCCCACCGTTTGGGACGATGTCGCCTTTGGTCCCCTCAATATGGGTCTGCCGATGGCGGCCGTAGAAGAGCGGGTCACTCAAGCCCTAACCGAAACAAAGATGTTATCGTTTAAAGATCGCGCCCCTCACCATCTCTCCGGTGGTCAAAAACGAATGGTCGCCATCGCCGGTATCCGCGCCATGCAACCCGACCTCGTCCTCTACGACGAACCCAGCGCCAATCTCGATATGCGCTCCCGCCGCCAACTCATCACCTTCATCAAAAACTCCCCCGAAACGGTGCTCGTCTCGTCCCACGACCTCGAACTCATCCTTGAAGTCAGTCAACGGGTCATCCTCATCGACGACGGGCAAATTATCGCCGACGGTGACCCCACCACCATTATGGGTGATGACACCCTCATGGAAAAACATGGCCTCGAACGCCCCCACTCCCTCCGTCCCCACATCCACGCCCCACAAGCAGAACCGCATACACATTAATCACTTTAACCCTAATCAATTACAACTGGCAAGTAATTTTGATACGGTGCCGATACCTCAACGCGATAAATATCAATCATTTTTTGCATATTATCCCGTTGCTCAAAAAAGAGACGATCATCCGCTTGATAAACATGTAACGGCGGATACACTGTCTCAATATCATCTGTCCACACAAACTGTTGTCCCCCAGCATCAAACTCAAACACGCTTAAATTATACGTCAACCCATTTGGGCTACCTTCCCAACTTTGGCCCACGATGACGTAGGGGGGAACGGCCGTTAACGACACCGCCGTCTTGCTCGTCTCTTCCCAATCATAAAACCCTACATAATCCAACTCCCTATCCGCATTAATATTTAAGGCGACCAGCCCACCCCAATACATCGCCGCAAAAACTTGGTTACCCACGACCTCAATATCAACCACATTCCCATAATGTTCTACCTGCCAACTATCTAACATAATCGGCCGTTCCGGCACACTCATATCAAACATCTCAATACGACCAGAATCACCCGGACTTCCTGGCCGTCGCGCCAAGAAAACAGTATGATCAGCCGTGACCATAAATCCAGGATCAACCAAATTAGCCGTATAAAATCCGATTAATTCTGGCTCCGTCACCCCAATATCATATACAGAAAAACCACCATCATAATACACATCATTGATAAAACCACTATAACTTTGCACATAAAGTCGCTGATCAATAATTTTAATAGTACCCAACATAGGCTGATTTTGGCGCGTAAAAGCCAGCATGAACTGTGGTTGGTAAATGTCTGTAATATCTAGCTTAACTACTGAACTAAAACTGCTATTGACTAAGTCATACCGAACCACATACAGATGATTACCATCAACTGCTAAATGACTCGCTTCGCCACCGATAAGTGACGCACTAATGGTGGTCAAATATTGTGGCGCTGGCTGGCTAATATCATAAATATCAACACCACTATAATCACGGGCTACGAATAAACGGCCGTTAGCCACCACCCCCGGCACATGCCAACTAAAATCCATCGGTACCGACATTCCTTCTTCATAGGTCAACTCTAAAGAAAACGGCGTCGTCACAGCTAACTCTTCCTTAATGGCCAATACCGATTCTAAACCATACAAACCAATCATACTTAACAACAACAAACCAACTAGCCAATACCTATTTTTCATAAACGATTACTCCTATTAATGGTATTTTGTCCACACAAAAATGATTACGCCAACACATTTGATTTTACCAATAACGGTAAGAAACAACTCAACCGAGAATAAACGCTAAAACCACGGTGAGCCTACGAAACCTACCCTCACCGCGTTTGGTATAATCTAACCAATTTGCCACATATTTCATTTATGATTATCATTATCAATAAGTTTCTCTAAAAGTAACTAGTTTTAATTCAATCTCACATAGTAAGGAAGGCAATACCCATGTATGCAATTAAGCCAATAATACGTTTGGTAATATTTTCATTCATTTTAGCTGGGAGCTATTTTACTTGGTCACAATTAATTATTGTTGATCCCGCAATGCAAATTTTTGTAAAAGGGGACAAAACAACATTGTTATTGCCACCAACCGATACAGTTTTGCTTGAGGCTAATAGTAGTTTTTCTTTTTTTGATAATAAGGCTGAAGCGATTGCTTGGGGAGATGTGGATGGTGATGGAGATTTGGATTTGGCTGTTGGCCGAGGGTCAAATGCAAGCACGACAGTTTATTTGAATCATGATGGCACATTCCAAACGGAATCAGATAATGTGTGGCGTGCTGGTGATTATACAGCTAATAGCTTAGGAGTAGCGTGGGGAGATGTAGATAATGATGGGGATCTGGATTTGGCTGTAGCCAATAATAATGCCCCTAACAAGGTTTATTTAAATAACAATGGTATATTACAAACAGAGGCAGATAATCCATGGCATTCAAACGATTATAATTTGAGTCGGTCAGTGGCATGGGGAGATATTAATGGAGATGGATGGCTAGATTTGGCCGTGGCTAATTATGGAACAGGCAATAAAGTGTATTTTAATCAGGGAGGTATTTTAGCTACGGCTACTACTGGTACGGTTTGGGAATCTACAATTAATGATTACTCTGTTAGTGTAGTTTGGGGAGATGTCAATAATGATTATCTTTTAGACTTGGCGGTAGGGAATTTTGGACAGGCTCCATCTCTGTTTGAACCTAATTATGTTTATATTAATCAAGGGAGCGGTACCTATTTACCAACGACACCAACATGGACTAGTAACGATTCAAGTCGAACAACTGATGTAGCTTGGGGAGATATAAACAATGATGGGTATAATGATTTAGTTGTGACCAATAACGATGATAGTGATAAGATTTATTTAAATTTGAGTGGAACTTTGTCGAACAGATCTGATTGGGAGTCTAATGAAACAACAAATACAAGCAGTAGTTTAAGTTTGGGTGATATTGATAATGATAGTGATTTAGATTTGATAATTAGTAAAGGGAATGTTGGTGCTAGTTTATATGTTTATTTAAATAGTGGTGGGGTTATGGCTAACAGTGTGAGTTGGGTATCGGCTGATTCTTTCAATACCCAACAAGTTCGTTTAGCAGATGTTGATAATGATGGTGATTTGGATTTAGGGCTTGTATTAGATAGTGGATTTACAAAATTGCAACTTAATTATACTTATGGATTACAAACAAGTAGTGAGTATGCATGGAGTTCAACAGAAACTTTATCGAGTGAAGCTACTGCGTGGGGGGATGTTGATAATGATGGAGATTTAGATTTGGTGGTAGCTAATTGGAATGCACCAGATAAACTATACATTAATAATAATGGGATGTTGGAAGCAACAGCTAGTTGGTCTGCAGCCACATCATATAATAGTTACAATGTGGCGTGGGGGGATGTTGACAATGATCAAGATTTAGATTTAGCTGTGAGTACACAGAATGGTCCTAAACTATATTTAAATAATAATGGTGTACTTGAATTGAACCCTACTTGGGCTGGACTAAATATTGATACACGGTGGTTGGCTTGGGGGGATGCTGATGGGGATGGTGACCTAGATTTAGCCACAGCGACAAATACTGTTAGCGATAATATTTATTATAATCAGGGAGGTGTATTAGAGAGTACGCCTAGCTGGAATTCTACCGAAACGGGACTAAAAACCAATTTGGCTTGGGGAGATATTGATAATGATGGCGATTTAGATTTGGCTATAGCTGGGAGTTCAATTCATTTATATATTAATTCGCCTGAAGGATTGTCTAATATTTCAGCTGATGATTGGTTTGCTACTGATAACGTAGCTGGTGGACCTATGGCTTGGGGGGATATAGATAATGATGGTGATTTAGATCTGGCTGTAGCTGGCAATTCAAAAGTTTATATTAATAATAATCAACAATTCTCAATTGGCTGGCAAACGACAGACCAATTTGGAAGCGGTGTGGCTTGGGGTGATGTTGATAATGATGGTGATTTAGATTTAGCTGTGAGTTATATAACTTTAGGTGGCGTCAAGATATACCAAAATAATGATGGTACGCTTTCAAATGCAATAGAAAATATATGGCACATTGACACATTTAGTCAAAATCGTGATATTGCTTGGGGGGATGTTGATAATGATGGTGATTTGGATTTGGCTGTTGTTAATCGAAATGCATTAGATGCTAATGCACGTTTGTATTTGAATAAAACAACTGAAACAGAAGCTAACTTACCCCATATGACACCATTTGTGTCTGTACAGGGACCAGACGTGGTCCAAGCTGATTTTTATGCGGTGCCAACGATTATTACGGAGACGGTGATTCCGATTGATTATACGTTGTGGCATCCAACGGGTGAGCGGGTGACACATGTGTCGGGCTGGTATTCGACCAATGGCGGAGGCGATTGGTTACCAGCGATTCCATCACCAGCGACGATCACCAGTAATTTGGCTAGTACCGTTTACACCACGGCAACAACGGCCAGTAACCACGTTTTTTATTGGGATACGTTTGCCAGTGGTTTGTTTGGGCGGAGTGATAATGTCCGCTTTAAATTAACAGCGCATATGGCTACGAATAGCACAGATGGGCAAACGGGGACGCAACCACATCTTAATCAGGCCCCTTATCCAATCCATCAAGCTAGTTTTAGTGGTAGTAGTTTGCCTTTCCGTGTGCGTGGGACACAAGTACAAGTGTTTAGTGGCACGATTGGGTCGGGGTATGAAGTGGAAGGGGCGTTGGTATATCGTGTGCCGGCGGCCAATAGTAGTACGTTGGGAGAACCTTTGGCTGATGGGAATGGGAAGCCGTGGCGAACAGATAGTCAAGGTTATTTACAGGGGGCGGGACAGTTAGGGGCTGGTGATCAGTTGGTGGCGTTGGTACCGATTACGGTGACTGATGTATTTACGCTCTATTATAGTAGCGCGGTGCCGACGAATGATGGTCTTGATATGTTTACAGTCACTTCAGCGGGGGTGCAACAGTTGGTTGTGTCGGCCGATAATCCACTTATACTGTTTGATTTAGATGTGTCGTTAGAGTGGGATGCACGACAAGACCCTGGCTATTTAACGGCATTACAGGATGATATTCGACGGGCGACGGAGCTACTGTTTGATGTGACGAATGGACAAGTCTCGTTGGGGCGTGTGCGCATTTACCAAGCGAAAGAGAACTGGGCGTATGCACATATTGTGGTGAATGCCACCAATAATATGCGACCAGCGGCGGCCCCTGGCGGTGTTTTTCCCTATCCACAAAATGATGTGATTAGCCCAACTTATACGATTACGAATGCATATTTGCCGGGCCAGATTCGTATGGGCGCGAATTGGAGTCGGTTTGGCGACCCTAGTGCTGATTTAGGGGATGATTGGGCGCGGACGTTAGCCCATGAGCTTGGTCACTATCTGCTTTTCCTCCCCGATAACTATTTAGGTATTTCGGCAGAAGGGTTCTTGCAGCCAACGAACTGTATTGGTAGTTTTATGACAGATTCGTATGATGATGCTTATAGTGAGTTTTTAGATGCGACTGGTTGGACAGTTAGTAGCAACTGTTTACAAACGATTGCGGAACAGACGACGGGGCGGAATGATTGGGAGACGGTGACCGCATTTTGGCCGTGGTTACAGACAGATTTGATTCCATTAACGGGTCCGACGAATGTGCCATTAGCATTTACCCAGATTGAAATGGTGGAACCAACGCTAGCCAATAACAGTTTGGCCGCTCCATTCTTTTCCTTGCGCAATAGTAGTAATGAGACAGTGTATGTGCCCCGAGGCCAAGGAGAAGGGTATCTGTTCAAAAATTGGGAAGATGGGTGGCGTAATAGTTATTTAGTCTCTTTGGGTACGCCCGTGGGTGATCAGATGCAAGCGCGGGGGGCAGCGCCTGGTGACCGTCTCTGTGTGTATGATTATAGTGGGGAAGATTGGTTGTTAGGATGTGAAACAGTTGGTCAGTATGAAGGGAGTGTGATGATGCAGGCATTGCCTGATTGGTCACCAGATATTCGCGTGCGGGCGTTACTGGTTACAGACACGAATGCGGCTGTTTTCACACGGACGATTGCGTTAGAGGTGATGGTTGATCAGGCGACAACAGCAGGCGAAACGATTTATGCGCATGTAATGCCTGGTTTAGGGATTACAGCTACATTCCCAGTGACTGGCGTTATGTCCGCCTTAACAACGAATAATCAGTTGACCCATACAGCGATAATTACGTTAGCTTATCCAGCTATGGAAGGATATGTGCGTATTTGGCGTACACCAACAAGTACAGTTCCTTATGAAGCGATTGTTGATTTCAGTTTAAATGAGGGGTTGGTTGGTGGTAAACGAGCAGGTTGGGGGCCAAATGGTCGTAGTTGGGGACCAAATGGTCGTAATTGGGGCGGAACTTCAGCAGGTTGGGGTGGCAATACTCGCACTTGGGGTGGCAATACCCGCACTTGGGGGGCACCAGTGATGTCATCTAATGGGCAAGTGCAGATTATCAATGTGACGGATCCGTTAGGTGATACAGGGACACGTAGTTTCCAAGTATTACCAACGGTGTCCGCTTTGCCGTCATGGACAACGTTGGTTGGGGAGGCGATTTGGTATGAGAGCGTGCCGGAATTGGCTGATAGCATTACGCGCACAGTCGCCTTTAATTATTTACAGACGGTGGTACCTGGTGGCAACATTTATGAAAATTTGTTGACGGTCTACTATTTGGCTGATGGGGCTACAGAGTGGCAACGTTTGCCAACGATTCTTGATACGCAAGATAATTTGGCGGCGGCTAAAATGGGAGGTGATGGTGTTTATGCGTTGTTATCAACGGTGAAATACGAACCGTTTACAACTGGTTGGAATAATTTTGGGTATGTCATTCCTGAATCACGACCGGTGACAACAGCATTGGCTTCAATTGCTGGTCAATACAGCTCGATCCATCATTATGGGACGGGGAGTTGGGGGTTGTATGATCCGGCCGTGGGAGAGGAATATCCAGCGTTAGCCCCGTTAGTCAATACATTAACAGATCTCAATTACACCGAGGGATATTGGATTACGGTGACGCAACCGATTACGCTCTATATGGCCCCACCCAATGATGCGCCGACGAATAATCTGTTAGACCCGTTAGCCAGTGGGTTTGAGTTGCCCCCAGCCACTTTCTTTGGTTGGATTACACCAACGGCCAACGTCTTCACACCAACAGCGGGTATGCCGGTTACGGGATGGATTGATGGCAATTTGTGTGGTACAGGTACTGTCGTTTCGTGGCAAGGGAAGCTGGCTTATCAGTTACAGGTGGTCAGTGAACCTTTATTGGGCACGGCTAATGGTTGTGGTGAGTCAGGCAAAACGGTGACCTTCAAGGTAGGGTATTGGGAGATGAGTGAGACGCACGCGTGGGATAATGATCGCGCTTGGTATTTAGGCTTAGCCAATCCGGCCGTTTGTGCCCCGCCAGTGGCGGTGACTAGCTTTGGTTTAATACCAGTTAGTACCGATCTTAGCCTGTCTTGGGCTGATACAGGGGCTGATAGTTATGCTGTTTGGTATGGTATTAATGAGCCGTATTTGGTGGCGGGGGCTGATTGTGATGTAGCGGGTAATTGTACACGGGTGATGTCACCAAATCATTTGCAGGCCGGGGCGTTGGCTGATGTGAATGATAATTATACATTTGTGGTGGTGGCGGAGAGCAGTTGTGGTGGCCGAGCGGAGGGGAGTGAGCGCCGAGGGGCGTTCCAGTTTAGTTTGATTGCGGGCAATTAATTGACGGGGGGGGAGCCTATACTAATAAAATCTACACTTCGTCATTATTGTCACATAAAACGAGAGGATATCCTGCGGATCTCCTTTTTACGTATTAATCGGCTTTCTCAAAAGCGCACCTACCCATCCAATAGCAACTATGCTAAAATTATAGACATGCATATTCGTCGTTTAGAACCGCCAGATCAACCTGCATTGGAAAAATTCTTACTACCACAATTAGCCACCTCTATGTTTTTATTGGCGAACTCCCGCCAAGTCGGGTTTGTTGATCATGGACAACGATTGCAAGGCACCTATATCGCCGTCTTTGACGACCACGATGAGATGCTCGGTGTCATCGCCCATTACTGGAATAAAAATATCATCACCCAAGCCCCTCCCGCCCTCCTACCACAACTACTCAAACTTCTACTTAAACATAGTGACCGGCCTATCCATGGTCTTATCGGTCCCCAAGCTCAAGTTGCCGCCTTATTAGCCGCCATTCCCCAACCCCATCCCCCTCGGCAACTAGACGAGCCTGAATTCCTCTACGAACTCAACTTAAACCAACTCCAAATTCCGGATAACTTGGTTAACGGCCGTTTCCACGGCCGCCGCGCCACCCCCGCCGACCAAGATATACTCACCCTTTGGCGCCGTGACTACCATATCGAAGCCCTCGGCGCGGCCGATTCACCCGCCTTACGCGCCCTCTGCCACAACCAAATCAAAACCCAAATCGCCGCCGGTACGATCTGGCTACTTTTGGATGGCGGCATCCCCGTCTCAATGACTGGCTTTAACGCCACCACCACCGAAGCGGTGCAAGTAGGTGGCGTCTGGACCCCAACCGCTTATCGTAGTCGTGGTTACGCCCGCGCCGCTGTGGCCGCTTCCTTGCGTGATGCGCAGGCCGAGGGGGCTTATCTCGCCATCCTCTTTACTGGTGAAACCAACTACCCCGCCCAAAAAGCATACCAAGCCCTCGGCTTCCGCCACACCGCCGACTACCACCTGCTTACCTTCACCGAACCAATCACCACCCTGCCGCCCCATTAGCTTGGTTGTGTTAACACTAACTACCACAACCCATTTTTAATTCCCCCCAAGCTTCATAATCATCAACAGCCCCATTCGCGTCCCCGCTGTTCGCTAATGACACCCTGCCTGAATCTGTTATAATTACCCCGCATCCACATCCTCGCCCACATCAACTCACACCATCTCTTAAACCAAGGAAATCCGCCTAAATGCCCCCTAAAAAGAAATTTGCTCTTCCTATTATAGTTACGATCATTATTCTCACTACTTTAGGCCTCGCCATTTGGCTCGATCAACAAAACAGCCCCACCACCGTTATCAGCACCGCCAGTCAACTCGTCACCGAGCAAATCCCGCAACCAATCCCCCTCGGCGGCGACCTCGCCCAAGCCAAAGCAGAAATATCAGGACTCGCTTGGTACCAAGACCAACTCATCTTCCTCCCCCAATACCCCGATTTCGCTGATGGCACCCCCTTTGTCTATGCCCTCAGTCGCGATGCCATCCTCGCTTACCTCGACGAAACAGATACCGCCCCCCTTACGCCTACCCCCATTCCCATCAACACAGCTGACATCGCCGCCCTCATCCCCCACTTCCAAGGCTTTGAAGGAATCACGATCAGCGGCCACAGCGGCTGGCTCACTATCGAAGCGGGCTCACCCATCGGCCACATGAACGGCTACATCCTACCCTTTGACATTATCCCCGACCCCCTTGCCTTTAACCTACGCCAAGCAGACATCACCGAAATATTGCTCCAAACCACCCTCAGCAACAAAGCGAATGAGGCCGTCCTCACCACACCTGATGGCGCCTTAACCCTCTATGAAGTCTATGATGGGCGTTACAATACAACCTCTGTGGCCAACTTGATCACCGCTGACAGCAATCAAACCATTCCCGCCCCTGAACTCGCGTATCGGTTGACCGATGTGACGGAGCTGGATGAAAACGGCCGTTTTTGGGCAATTAACTATTACTTCCCCAATGACCAAGAGCTCGCCCAAACAGATGAAACGCTAGCCCAACAATATGGGCAAGGCCATAGTCATAGCCAACACCCTCATGTCGAGCGCCTAATTCCCTATTTATACAACAATCAAACGTTACAATTAGACACCCAAACAACTCCCATATGGCTTCAACTAGAAGAGAATCCCCGTAATTGGGAAGGAATTGCTCGTTTAGATGAACGTGGCTTTTTAATCGTTACCGACAAATTCCCCAGCACATTATTCGCTTTTGTCCCTTACCCCAAGGAGTAATTATGAGTGCCAACCCCCATGATGACCATAATCACGATCATGATAACCATGATCAACACGATCAACCCGACGAACACAACCACGATCATGACAACCATGGCCATGACCATGATGGCCACGACCACGATGGCCACGACCACGATAGCCATGACCACAACCAACCCCAAGGCGTACTTGGTTGGCTAGCCGCCATCTTTCACCTCGGCGGCCACAGCCACAGTCACGACGAGCAAAACCTAATCGCCGATCCCGCCTTCAAAAACAATGAAGAAGGGATTCGTACCGTTTGGATCGCCCTCGCCTTGCTAACCTTAACCACCTTACTCCAAGTAGTTATCTACCTATATAGTGGTAGTGTCGCCCTGTTAGCCGACACCGTCCACAACTTAGGCGATGGGTTAAACTCCTTGCCCTTATTAATCGCCTTCTACTTAGCCCGTCGCCCCGCCACCCGTCGCTACACCTATGGCTTCCACCGTGCCGAAGATGTGGCTGGGATCATTATCGTGTTATCGATTATGTTTAGCGCCGGTTACATCTTTTACGAATCGATCAACAAACTATTCAACCCCAACACCATTACCAATATCGGTGCCGTAGCTGCCGCCGCCATCATCGGCTTTATTGGCAATGAGTTAGTGGCCACCATTCAAATCCGCACCGGTCGCAAAATCGGCTCGGCCGCCCTCATCACTGATGGCCTCCATGCCCGTACCGATGGGCTAACCTCACTTGCCGTTCTCATCGCTGCGGGCGGCGTTTGGATTGGCGTCCCCATCATCGACCCTCTTATCGGTTTGACCATTGGCGTTGCGATCCTGTTCATCACCCGTGATGCCACTATTTCCGTATGGTATCGGCTGATGGATGCAATTGAACCAGACATCTACACGAAAGCAGAAGCGATCGCTCACGACCAAGTTAAGCACCATGAAGGGCTAGAAGAGATCCGCCGCTTGCGGATGCGGTGGCACGGCCACCGCCTCCATGCCGATCTCCACATCGCTGTCCAACCACAGCTAACCACCATCGAAGGACATGAGCTAGCCGAGCAAGTTCGCCTCGGCCTATTCAAGCAATTACCACTACTATCCGAAATTTTAGTCCATGTTGAACCATGGTCAGAAGACCCCACCACCTACCATCAAGCCACCTTAAGCCGTGAAGATGTTCCCACGCCCATTGATGAAGAGTAATTAACAAGGAGAATAACTTTTATGATGGCCAACAACGCCACTCCCAGACCAGGGCTCATCGTTTTACTTGGTTCTGGCGAGACATTACCCTCCAGCGGCAAGACCCATGAATACGTCGCTCAACAGTTGCCCGAGGCTCCAAATATTCGCATAGTGGAAACACCGGCCGGTTTTGAACCGAACACAGCGGCGGTAGCTGGCAAAATAAAAACCTTCATTGAACGTCGCTTACAAAACTATGATCCCAACGTTAAATTAATCCCCGCTCGCAAGCAAGGAACTTCGCATAGTCCTGATAACGTTACTATTGTTAAAGATCTATATTACGCTGATGAAATTATGTTTGGCCCAGGCAGTCCTACTTATTGCGCCCGCCAACTCAAAAATACCGCCGCCCTTCACATCACCGCCGCCCGCCATCGCCTCGGCGCTACCCTCTTTCTCTCCAGCGCCTCTACCCTCGCCTTCGGCCGCTTCACCATGCCTGTCTACGAAATCTACAAAGTCGGGCAAGACCTTCATTGGCAACACGGCCTCAACTTCTGGCACCCCCTCGGCCTCGACTTCAGCGTCATCCCCCATTGGAACAATAACGATGGTGGCGATAACCTTGACACCAGCCGCTGTTATCTCGGCCAAGACCGCTTCAACGCCCTCTACGCCATGCTCCCACCAGAACATACCATCCTCGGCATCGATGAACATACCTCAATCATCATTGATTTAGCCCATCAATGTTGCCAAGTCATGGGCCACGGTGCCGTTCACATCATTCGCGGCGGTCAAGAACAACATTTCACCGCCGAAGCGGAGTTCTCTCTCAACCATCTCGGTCAATGGCAACGGCCCAATCCGATCTCGGCCAATATTCCTGATGAGATCTGGACCCAAGCCGTAACTATCAACGAAGAACGGCAAACCGAAACAGTAATCACCCCGCCCGATAACGTGATCGACCTTGTTAACCAACGCCAACAAGCACGCCAACAAAAAGAGTGGGCCGTGGCCGACCAATTACGTGACCAAATCACAAACCTCGGCTGGCAAGTCGCTGATACCCCCCAAGGGCCTGAGATCACTCCACTTGACACCTAAGGAGAAGCTGATGCAACCCAACGATCATTTTGTCACTGTCAACCAGATTAATTTGCATCTGCGCCAATGGCACCCACCCATTCCCAGCCACAAACCACCATTTCTCCTCGTCCACGGCTTAGCCAGCAACGCCCAAACGTGGGATGGGGTCGCTCGCTACCTCGCCGAGCACGGCCATCACACCATCGCCATCGACCAACGGGGACATGGCCTCAGCGATAAACCGGATGATGGCTATGATTTCGACCAAATTACGGACGATATTTATCAGCTTCTGCAACAGTTAGGTTGGCAGAAACCGATTTTGGCCGGCCAATCGTGGGGCGGCAATGTTATGATTAGCTTTGGTGCCCGCTATCCCGATGCCGCCCAACAACTTATCTGTGTCGATGGCGGGTTTCTCGATTTACGTATTCGGGGGAGCTGGGCCGAGGTATCACAAGCATTACGTCCCCCCCCATTAGCCGGTACCCCCCGCCAAAAACTGTACGACCGCATTCGCCAAGCCTACCCCGATTGGTCCGAAGCGGGCATCAATGCCACTTTGGCCAATTTCGAACATTTGCCCGATGGCACCATTCGGCCATGGCTATCGCTCGAAAATCATATGCGCATCTTGCGTGCTATGTATGACCAACAACCAGCTACTTTGTACCCCCACGTTCACACCCCTGTTCTCTTCTGCGTCGCTGATGATGGCACCGATTGGACCGCCAGCAAACGACCGCGGGTTGAAGCGGCGGTGGCGGCGGTGCCGCAGGCAACGGCCGTTTGGTTCCCCCACACCGCCCACGACATCCACGTTCACCGTCCCCAGCAACTAGCCCAAACCTTCCTCACCGCTACCAGGTAGCCCGATTTGTTAAATCGGGCTACCTACCAACCCCCAGCACAAAAAAAGGCCCAAATAATGATTATTTGAGCCCAATTTGACATAAATTTTGTTATTTTCCCCAAAAGGGGTTGACAAATGATCTAAAAGGGTTTACTATAGTTGTAACTAGCCTATTTCAAACTATACTAAGGTGTTATCTTGAAGAAAATCTTTGTTGGTCGCAGTCGAGAATTAGAAGTTTTGGACCATTTGTGGGAATCTCCACAAGCGACACTGCTTATTCTATACGGAAGACGCCGAGTTGGCAAGACCCGATTATTAACTCATTGGCTCGGACGCCATACGGATGCTGGTCTTTACTGGGTGGCTGAACCCGCTTCAGCCCTCACCCAACTGCGTGCTTTTTCCCAAGCCATTATGGCTTTTATGGACCCAGAAGGTGAAATCCCTCCCGATTTCACTTTCTCCACATGGGAAATGGCGTTCCGTCAATTAGCCCTCTATAGTCAAAATCGGAAAATTGCGCTGTTTATCGATGAGGTTACTTATCTCATCGATGTCAATCCCGATTTCGTCGGTATGCTCCAAAAAGTTTGGGACCGCTGGCTAACTGATGCTGATTTAATGTTAGCTTTATCTGGCTCACAAATGGGCTTGGTACAAAAGCATCTGCTCGCCTATGACGCTCCCCTCCATGGACGGGCAACGGCACAAATGCAACTGCCCCCCCTACCCTACGGCACCACCCAAGACTATTTCCCCGAGTATAACGCCAAAGAGCGCGTTACCCTCTACGCCATGTGGGGCGGCATCCCCGCCTATTGGGAACGGATTAATCCCCAACTACCCATCATCGAAAATTTACGCCGCAACATTTTGCCCGCTCATGCGTGGATGGTGGATGAATCACGTATCTTGCTCCAAGATTTTATTAATGATTTGCATAACTATGTTGGTATTATGCGCGCTATCGCCGAAGGGCAACAAGCGATTAGCGACATATCTGACCGAACTGGCTTAACCAGTAGCAAAGCGTCGTTTTACTTAAGTGTCCTGCGTGATACCGGTTTCGTCATGCGTGATATCCCTATCTCCCAACGGGGCACCGATTCTCGTCGCGGCCGTTACTTCGTCACTGACCCCTATCTCCGCTTCTTTTACCGCTTCCTCTCCGCCTACCAATCGAAATTAGCCCTCGGCCAACACCAAGCCATTCTCGATCAAATCCAAGAAGGGCTTGAAAACTTCATCCAAGCCAATACCTGGCAAGAACTATGCCAAATCTGGCTATTGATGGCCAGCGCCCAAGGGGAAATCCCCTTACCAATCGCCGAAGTAGGTAGTGAATGGGCCAAAAAATATGTGGTCGATGTCGTTGGCGTTGAAGATAACAGCAAAACGCTCGTTTTAGGGGATTGCTATTGGCAATCAGAACCGTTAACCGTTGCGGCTATCGAAGAGTTGATTGACAAAACAAACCACATTGTCCCTAGCCGACAAGGCAAATGGGAAGTTTATTATTTAGTTTTTTCTGCACATGGGTGGACTTCAGAAGTTGAGGCCCAAGCGAAAGCGATTGCGTTAGCTGGGCAAAAGCGACGTTGGCAAGTAGCTGGGATTCGCCTCATCAATTTAGACCAATTAGATCAAGATTTGATTCGCTGGTCTGTCTAACCCCCTAAAAACGAAAAAGCCAATGGGGCATCATTGGCTTTTCTTCGTCATATTAGCAAATTCTGCATTCTTTGCCTTGGATTGACCGTCCCGTTGCAAAGCCCCTTTACTGGGGAGGGGGAGATTTTGTCTCCGCCTAAATGCACTTATCGCATATAAGGAGGATAGCACACTCTGATCGCGGTGTCAATCGGATCGTTTGTTCGACTTTGTTGAATAACGGCCGTTATCGTTCTGTTCAGCTTGGGTGCTCACTCTCATGGGTGCAACAACCCCCTCATCCGCTTTGCTGGCGGCTAATAAACGTTTATTGGCCTTACGCCAGCAACAAGGCATTACGCCGTCAATAGCGCAATCAGCTCCACTAGGGGTAGATGCGACGGCAACGGCCGTTACGAGCTTGCCACCCCACCTTGGTTGGCACAGCCCCGCCGTGACCAGTACCCTGCGCCAAAAAGAATCTCCCTCTGTTGCCCCTACCCCCAAGCTCACCCAGCCCCCCCTCAGCCAAACCCCATCAAAACCAATACCCCCACCAATCATTACACCAATCGCGCCAGATCAAGCCTTTTTTACGCTCGACCCCGCTTTGGGCGTCGCTTTTCTGCGCTATGAACAGTCAGCGGCAGCCCGATTATGGTTTTTACTGCGCCATCTCGACCCGCAAGGCTCTGGTCGGCTGCCATTGAAAGCGACAAAACAACAAGTAACCGGCAAAAATGAGCCCTATCGTCTTTGTGGTCAACGACAATGGCGCAATCTGTTACGGGCTGGTGATCATCTTTTCTGGGAACGGGATGAACAGTTTATCTGGTTACGGAGTACGGTCAAAGTTACAGCCCACTTAGGGATCGAGAAATTAACCGGTACCCCTGTCGCCATCCCTATCACCGCCTTATTGCAAGGGATTGGCACTTTCCGCGCCCATCTGTACGCCGCTTTTCACAGTGGTCGGGCACCGCGGCCCATTGCCCGTGCCAGTTTACAAGCGCTGACCGGGCTCTCACCCAATAGCCAACGACAATACGAAGCCCAACTCAACATGACGGTCAAAACAAATATCGCCATCGGTGAAGCGTATACGGCGGAGGCGGCCGAAGAACGGCATTGGCAACAAGGCACCGCCTGTTTTTCATTCACCGACCATCATGGTCATCATGGTCAAGCGGGGCAAACTTATCTCGCTTGGCAACTACCCAATAGCTATCACGGCCCCCATCAACCACAATCGCGTGGCCGCCAAAAGCAGATTAATCGCCAACTTCAAGACCTGGTTATGCAAGGGATACCGGGGAACAGAACAACAGCGACATCTGCTTGGGCGCAATTACCACGCTATGTGGCCAACGGCCGTTTAGCCACACGTCTCTATGGTCGCCATGAAAGCGCTATCTATTGGGCCGAACCCAAACAGTTAAAACAGGGCTATTGGTACCCATTAACCAGTTGTTAATGATAAGCGGAAAAAAGTTGCACCCATTCTAGGGATTCATCTTGTTTTTTTCTTTTTTGTGGTTATTGAGTATAATGATAGTTAGGTATCAAACTAAACTCATATCGCCAGTAGCATCAGGCTTAACAGGATTTGATGCTTTAGCGTCAGTTCAAAACCACTAATTTTCCCGTAATTCATATACTTTCCCAAGATATGAATTTTACAGTAATCTAGGATATACTAGAGTAATGAGCGATATAAATTTCCACTTAGCCGGCATGGAGATCCTCAAAGAGATTGGTCGAGGAACTCATAGTGTTGTTTATCAAGCAGAGCGTAACGGCCGTTTATACGCCATAAAGGTTATGCAAGATAACGA
Source organism: Anaerolineae bacterium (assembly GCA_035459145.1). GTDB lineage: Bacteria > Chloroflexota > Anaerolineae > Promineifilales > Promineifilaceae > DATHYN01. Next base: position 71,144 of record DATHYN010000485.1, read on the forward strand.
CCGCAATCGTACCGAACGAGCACGATTACGGTTTCGTCGTGAAGCTGGCATTATGGCCCGCTTAAAACATCCAGGTTTGCCATCCACGCTTGAAATTGGGGATTATAAGGGACAGTTATATTTAGTGACAGAATATGTGGGGGGAAGGTCTCTGGCTGCTTTGTTGGCCAAAGGGAACCCATTACCTGAATCACAAATTATTTACTTTGCTAAAACATTAGCTGGTGCGTTGGGTGAAGTCCACCGACATGGACAAGTTCATCGTGATATCAAGCCGGCTAACATCCTCATCAACGAAGCTGGGCATCCGAAACTTATTGATTTCGGTTTTGCTGCCCAAGCCGAAGATGATGAGCTAGTACAAGGGGTTGTGGGAACCTTTTTATATAGTGCGCCCGAACAAACAGGGATGTTGCGTCGACCAGTTGATGGCCGTGCTGATTTATATGCATTAGGTGTGGTTCTATTTGAATGTGCCACCGGTACCTTGCCCTTCCAATCGGCCAATATGAATGAGTTGTTAAATCAACACGCCACGGTTCCCGCGCCAGATGTTCGCCAACGCAATAGTTCAATCTCCCCTGGTTTAGCCGCCATTATCGCCAAACTTTTATACAAAGACCCAGATGACCGCTACCAAACGGGTCAAGGGCTTATGTCTGATTTGCAAAAGCTAGAAAGTATTAATGCCAATTTGCAATCAGGGCAAGATGTTAATTTAGGGGTTGATGATCAGCGTGAGCGGGTTTTGCATATGACACCGCTGGTAGGCCGTGATGCAGAATTGGCACAATTGCAACAGCAGTGGAAAGCGGCTATGAACGGCAATGGTCAAGCTGGTTTAGTGCTTGGTGAAGAAGGGTTAGGCAAAAGCCGTGTGGTACAAACTTTGTTGCAACATGCGGGTGATAGTGGTGCCCTAATTTTAACTGGCCGTTGTGTCGAAGCTGACCCCCTCCCATTTTCTCCCTTCCGGCAAGCGATTGACCAATTATTACAAAGTCTACATCGTTTACCACCTATTCAAAAACAGCGCGCGGAAAAACAGATCCGGTCAGCGATGGGTGATTTAGCCCCGTTACTCAAACGGTTTACCCCATTAATGACCGCTTTTCTCAAAGATGTGCCTGATTTAGCTGAGGGTGAAGATGTTCACGAGCAATTTTTAGATGGGTTGGCCCACTTTATTTTAGAGCTATCAACAGAACAAGGGGCAGCTATTTTCTATCTTGATGATGTTCATTGGCTTGATAATGCCAGTCATCGCATTTTGCGCCGTATTGTCCGCCAATTGCATCGCAAACCATTCTTGTTAGTGATGACCAGCCGCGCTGGTGAAGCGGGTATTGAGAATGTTTACGAAACGTTAGCCCATACGAAAAGCGCCGCGTTGAATGAGTTAAGCTTAGCCCCCTTAGAAACGCCAGCTGTTTCTCAACTGGTTAGCAACTATCTTGGCGACTACAAATTAGACAAAAACGTGATTGAAATTTTGACTAATCGGAGTCAAGGTAATCCGTTTGTTGTTACTGAATATTTACAAGCGATGATTGATGCTGGTTTGTTGCGGCCCAAATGGGGAGCTTGGGGTGTTGATACGGATGGTATTGAAAAATTAAAATTAGCCAACAACGTCGTCGATTTGGTTATTCGTCGTTTGGAAGAGGTTAGTCATAATACACGACGGGTGTTAATGGTGGCGGCCGCTATCGGGGCGCAATTTAGCCTAACTTTGCTGGCTAAGGTTAGTGAACAGGATGATGAAGATTTAGGTCGTGCTTTAGATTCAGCTAGTACCCACAATTTGGTGGAAATAACCCCTGAAGGGGATTACATTTTTGTCCACGAGCGTATTCGTGAAGCGTTGCTGAATGAGCTTGAAGCGGATAATCGGCGTGATTTGCATCAACGTATTGCTGAAGAGTTGGATACGTTAGAGATCGATTCGTTAGGTGCGGATCAAGTTTATATGTTGGCGCGGCAATATGCGTTGGGGGATGTGAGCAAACGGCCGTTACGCGTCTACGAAACAAACTTCGCTGCCGGCCAACTCGCCCAACAAAATTTTGCCTTTGATGAAGCCTACATCTTTTTCCAACAAGCGGTCGATGCCTTAAAGAAAACAACAACCCCGCATGACCCCCATCTCGATGAAGCGTTAAGTGATATCTGTTTTCGTACAGGTCGCATCGAAGAAGCGATTACCTGCATTGATCACGCTTTACAAGCTTCTAATAACCCCCACCAACGAGCCTTACTTTTCGCCCGTAAAGCCCAAATTCATTTGAATGCACGTGATAATATCAATGGTTGGGCCGCCGTCGGTAAAGGGTTTGCCGAATTAGGCATGCCGTTACCCCAAGTAACAGCATCTCATCTCCTACGCACCATCGGGACATGGGGGCGTTGGCTATTGTCCCAAGCAACGAATGCTGGTTATGGTTCCGCCACTGATTTGGAGCGTGAACGGTTACAAATCATGAATAGTTTATACGCGACAAGTGGTTATTTAGCCTATATGTCGAGTAACTCTATCATGCTTTTGCAAGTAGGTTTACGTCCACTAATTTTGGCCCATAAGCTGGGTGATTCACGGGAATTAGTCCATGTTTATGGCAGTTACTCAATCATTATGTCTGTTTTAGGGCGTAGAAAAACATCAGAAAAGTATGCCCAAATGGCGGTCGATACCGCCCATCGTATGGATGATCGGGTCAGTATTGGTCATAGTCTTTATATTCAATCGATGGCTTATCATGTGGGTGGCGATGTACGCCAAGCGGAACAGATTAGCAAAGAATGTTTGCATAATTATGGCCGCTGGATGGATGGTTTTGATTATTCCGTTGCTTGTGGTGATTTGGCCCTGAATTTGACGATGCGTGGCTATATCCAAGATGCTTGGAACTGGACGCAACGTGCTCAAGAAAGAGCCCAAATAAGTGGTGATGCCCTCTTTTTGCCCTATGCTGGGGCGATGTTGGCGATTTTAGGTCGTAGTAAAGATGGGCGTGGTTATTTACAACGCACATTCCAAATGCTTGACGATGAAATGGTTGATACATACCGTTGGAGTCTCTACTTAGGTTATAAAATCCTGTTCCATGTTGAATTAGGTGAGCTGGGCACCCCTATCAATGAAGCGATTGCATTACATCGAAAATTAAACTTACGCCCTGATCGGATGACATTCCAATTACGGTATATCTTTGTTTATTACATGTATGCATGTCTCATGGAGGCTTGGCGGGCTGTCGATGAAGGCAAAGCAGAAGCCCAACAACGGTTACAAGCTGCATTGGCTGATTTAAAGAAAGCGGCGACCACGGCCGTGCTGAAAACGCATTATATGATTGGTCAAGCAGGCTTGGATAGCTTGCAGGGGTCATATGAAACGGCCAGCAAACTGTTTGCCACAGCGAATCAATTGGCCTTAGAGTATGACAATCCCTGGGCGTTGTTTGAAATTGCGCGTTGGCAGGCACATAGTTTGCAACAGCAAAACAATGTGTCGATGGCCACTCAACAGGCGTTGCAGGCGTATCATGTCGCTATTGAGCATGGTTGGACGAGCCGAGCGCGTCAAGTGCAGATGAGTTTCCCCCATATTCATACAGGTATGGCGGCCACGAATTCCGTTGCCTCCCAATCATTAACGACTAGTGTGACGCAATCTCGGTCTGTATCTGGTTCTGATGGGGCGGCGACACGGTTGCAACGTTATTTAGATGCCTTGTTGCAAATTAGTTTGGCCTCGGCCAATCTGCTTGACCCCGATCAGCAAGCCCGTTCGGCGCTTGATGAGATTGTGCAAATTTTGGCGGCCGAGCGTGCTTTCTTGTTATTAGTTGATACGAATAATCGGATGGGTGAGCTTCTCTTCCGAGCTGGTCGTGATGCCTATAAAGAAGATTTGAGCGAAGCAGCCGATTATAGCCGCACCGTTGTCGAGCAAGTGCGCTTAACACAACAACCAATTGTTATCAGCAATTCAGAAGAAGGGGCTGTTATCGGTTCCGAAAGTATCGTTTCGAAAGATATTCGTAGTGTGCTGGCCACCCCCTTACTCCTTGAAGATGAGCTTGTGGGGGTCGTTTACCTCGATAACCGTCTCGCCCGAGGTGTATTTACTAATGAAGATGTGCGCATTTTATTAGCCATTGCCAACCATATTGCTATCGCTTTGCGTGTCACCGAAATGATTGATGTGATTCGAGATCGGACGGAAGCGCTGGAAACGGCTTACACCCAATTAGAGAAATTGGATCATACGAAAACGCAATTTATTGAAATTGCTTCGCATGAGTTACGGACTCCATTGACCGTTTTAGATGGGTATTGTCAATTATTGCTCAATGATGCCAAAATCAAAGAAAATGGTTATTGGTTCCAACTGGTGGACGGCATTTATACAGGGGGCAAACGGTTGCATGAGATTATCAACAGCATGATCGATATGACACGCGTTGATAACCAATCGTTGGTTGTACACCCTGAGCCAGTTAATTTAGCGTTGGTGTTAAAAGATGCGGACACGCATTATCAACAAGCGTGGAAAGAACGTAACATTACGTTGCAGATGAATATGGACGTAATTGAAGCAATCCCTCAAATTGAGGGGGACGATGGTTTGTTGAAGAAAGTTTTCCGCAATTTGGTCGGGAATGCGATTAAATATACACCAGATGGGGGATGTGTTACCATTACTACTGAGGAAATTCCAGCTGGTTCCGGTGGTTGGAATCAAGGTGCTATTGAAATCATCATTAGTGATACCGGTATTGGTATCGATCCTGAGTATCATGACCTAATCTTTACGAAATTTTATCAAACTGGTGAGGTTAGTGTCCATTCTAGTGGTAAAACGAAATTTAAAGGGGGTGGCCCTGGCTTAGGTTTGACTATTGCTAAAGGGGTTGTCGAGGCACATGGGGGCCGTGTTTGGGTTGATAGTCCTGGCTACGATGAGGAGAATTTCCCTGGTAGCCATTTCCACGTTATTTTACCGTTGGTACAGGTGCGACAGTTAAATCCACCGATTGAAGATTTGAAAACAGCTAACCAAGAACAGCAATAATATAGCAAACATAAACAAGGAGACTTTATAATTATGAGTGATGATGCTTATTTCCCCAGCATTTTTGGTGTGGGGCATCGTGGTCAAGAACGAGCCGCGCGGAATGCCCCACCCGTTTTTCTAACCAGTAGTGATTGGCAATTATTGTATGAAAAAGCGGAACGGGTCCGTTATTCAGCCGATGAGATTATTTTGGAGAAAGGGTCACAACGACGCGCTATTTTGATTGTGGATAAGGGCAAAGTGCGCGTTGAGCAGACGGAAGGGGTGGTGGTGGCCGAACACGGCCCGCGAACCGTCTTAGGTGAAATGTCATTTTTGGGTAGTACTGACGCGAGCGCGAGTATTATTGCCGCTAATGATACCGAAATGTTAATTGTGGAAGAGACTTATGTGTATGGTTTGATGGTATCGGTGCCGGGATTTGCCACCCGCTTTTACCAAACCTTAGCCGTTACCTTGGCGCATCGTTTGCGTGAAGCATCGGATGAGATTGCCCGTTTGAATAATCAGTAGGTAATTGGGTGTGGGGAGCGCCATTTTCGCCCTTCTCGGCCCTGACCACCCTTTAACCCGCCAATACCAAGCCTACATCACCACACCCGCCTAAATAGCAAAAAGAGCCATTTCCGGCCGGAAATGGCTCTTTTTGACGTATTCACCTATGATGCGATACGAAAACGGTGTTTAATCCCCAATTTTGTCAGCAACCTCTGGCCCTGCATCAGACAAATCCGTCTCCGATAGACGATTAATCACATTAACATCCATTTCGCCAGCACATAAAATTTGACACGAAAGGCGGAACTCACCTAGATTGCCATTGGCCTCTAATTTAGCTTTTTCAGCCTCATTGTAATTGTTTGGTTCACCAGCATTAAACGTAACGCGGCAAGTTGTGCATTTCGCGTGCCCCCCACACCGATGTAAGATATCAATCCCATTCCCTTCAATTGCGTTGACCAGACGTGTGCCATCGGCAACCTCGAAAGTTTGACCATTAACGGTAATTTTTGCCATCTGCTATACTCCTTAGTATGATTTTCATGATTGGTTAAGTGCTTTGTAAACAAAGTTTTAATACTTCTTTTGTCTGATGGAAGTTAAGAGAATTGATGTGACGAAGTATTAAGTTAGATTTAGCTTCATAGCAAATCTAAACTCATTTTACCAACTTTTAGCTAATTTGCCATTGGGGTATTATGCGCCAAACGACTGTTCTCGTTGTGGATGATATCGAAATTGATGTTGTGCGCAAAAAAATCAAGAATGTGAATATTTCAGTACGGCCACCAGATGGTCAGGTGCGTCTGTCGGCCCCCCATCATGTTTCGCTGGCCCAAATTCGGCAGATTGTGCGCCAGAAAAAAAGCTGGATTAAAAGCAAGCAGGCCAAAATTAAAGCACATCCCCCACCCCCGCCGCTTAAAATGGTTGCTGGTGAAATCCATTATGTGTGGGGTCGGCCGTACGCATTGGCGTTGCTGGTGGGAGCGGATCGGGAGCGGGTGGTGTTGGGGAGTAACGGCCGTTTGCACCTCCACCTACGCGAGGGGAGCAACATCGAGCATCGCCAGAAATTGTTGACAGAATGGTATCGGGCTTTGATTAAGGTCGAAATTCCCCCATTGATTGCTAAATGGGAGCCGATTATTGGTCGTAAGGTCGCCGATTGGGGAGTCAAAAAGATGAAGACGCGCTGGGGGACGTGTAATATTGGGGCGCGCCGTATCTGGTTGAATTTGGAGTTGGCTAAAAAACCACCAGCATGTTTAGAGTTTATTGTGGTGCATGAGATGGTGCATTTGTTGGAGCGGTATCATAACGGCCGTTTTTACACCTTCATGGATCAATTTATGCCCGACTGGCGGCAATACGAAGCGATGCTGAATTCACGACCCGATTAAGCTTGGGCCGTTAGTTGTTTTGAGGGTTACCTTCTGTTCGCACGGCCGCCCACCAGACAGCGACTATCATCACCCCTTGTAGGGGCAAACGTAACCATAGAAACAGTGGGGAAACGGGTTGACCATTTAAAGGGATGTCATAAAGGGCCATATACAGATTGGCGGGGAAAACAGCGATTAGCAAAGCGATAAGACCCCAGCCCGCCCACCGCCGCCAAGCGGGTAGCCATAAACCGATCCCCCCAATCAACTCAAAAAAGCCACTAATGTAAATTAAAGCGAGTGGCCATGGTAAAATGGGTGGCATCATCGGCATGTAGATATCTGGTTGGATGAAGTGGAGAATACCAGAGCCAATAAATAATAAGCTGAACAAGATTAAGATAAACCAACGAAATTTTTCTTTCATCTGCCTATTTTACCATATGCTTGCCAAACAGATAAAGTTCGTTATCATAAAACCATCTCGTTTTGGAAGGGGTATGTAAGTTACATACCCCTTCACAGCAAGGGGTATGTAACTTACATACCCCCTTTAAAAGAAAGGCATTGATATGAGTGACCAACTAATTGTAATAAATGAGCAACGCATTGTACTCTTTTTAGATGATGAGCTAATCGCGGTTCGGGCCGTGGATGGTGATGTTTATGTCTCTGTTGGCCATCTCGCTGATGCCCTTGGCCTCGACCGTCAAGGCCAGACCCAACGCATCGAGCGCCACACCGTCTTATTGTCCGGTTATCGCCGTGGCGAAATCAATACGGCTGGGGGTGTGCAAAACGCCTATCTGTTGCGGGTTGATTTAGTCCCTTTTTGGTTAGCGGGTGTCAATACCAAACGGATTAAAGATGATGATCGTCGGCTTAAGATTGAGCAATACCAACAAAATGTGGCCAAAGTGTTGTGGGAAGCGTTTCAAGATGGTCGCTTGATGGCTGATAATCGGTTTGATGATTTGTTGGCGGCCGATTCGCCGGCGGCGCAAGCGTACAAAATGGCGGCGGCGATTATGCAGATGGCTCAGCAGCAGCTTTTACTTGAGGCGCAAATGCAAGATCAAGCGGCGAAGCTACAAAATCATGAGCAACGGTTAGAGCAAGTGGAAGCGGTGTTAGGCAACACTGATCGTTACATTACCGTGGAGCAAGCGAGCCAAATCAGCCAAGCGGTGAAAGCGATTGCCCTTGTGGTCAGCCGTCAAAGTGGGCGTAACGAGTACGGGGGTGTTTATGGGGAGCTCTATCGACGTTTTAGTATTACCAGTTATAAGCAGTTGCCCGCCCACAAATTTGACCAAGCGATGGCTTGGTTGACAGAGTGGTATACCTCGGTAGCTGATGATGATGTTCCCTTTTAAGGCGATAAAACTAAATTTGAAACTACATGTTTCCTGCATAACTCCTTCATAACTCCTTCATACCTCTGTTCTATCATAGTAACAAGTTAAACAAACAGAGCCGGAACAACAAATCATAACCGGCACAATTCAAAACCATATGGAGGTTTTATCATGAACAAAAAGTTATTCGGTATGACAGGTGCTTTAGGAACATTGGCTTTGGTGGTGGGGGCTACGGCCGCTTTTACCCAGCCCAGTGCGACCGATTTATCGGCGACTAATTTTGGGGCACGGACCGCTATCGTCCAAAATCAAGCTGATGGACCACTGTTTGCCCCCGATAATGGGCCAGCCAATTTCCGGGCGGGGCGTGGTGGTCAATTCGCTGACGTTTTTGACCAAGCTGTTTTGGAAGAAGTGGCGGCCAACGCCCTCGGCATCACGGTTGATGAGTTGCAAGCGGCCCGCGAAGCGGGCACGCGGATGCCCGATTTGGCTGAAGAGTTAGGGGTTGAGGTGGAGACGGTCAAAGCGGCGGTTGAGGCGGCTAAAGCGGAGATGGTTGAGCAGGCGGTGGCGGCGGGGACGATTACGGCCGAGGAAGGGGAGATGATTTTGAATGGTGGCCCTGAGGGGCGGAATGGTCGCCGCGGGCGTGGTGGCCCCGAAGGTGGTGGGCCGGGAGCGGGCTTGATTGATATGGAGGCAGCGGAAGCGGCGGTGGCGAACAGTTTGGGCATCAGCGTCGACGAGTTGCAAGCGGCTCGTGAAGCGGGCACCCGCCTACCGGAGTTAGCGGCCGAGTTGGGTGTCGATATGGCTGATGTTGAAGCGGCTATGGAGACGGTCAAGGCGGACGCCGTGGCGGCGGCCGTGGCTGACGGGACGATTACGGCGGAACAAGCGGAGCGGATTTTAGCTGGTGATGGCCGTGGCGGTCCTGGTGGTATGGCCAACAACATTATGGCCGATATTTTCAGCCGTGAAGATAAAGATGCGGTGGTGGCCGATGTGTTAGGTATCACCATTGAAGCGTTAAACGCGGCGAAAGAAGAAGGGACCCGTTTGCCTGACTTGGCTGCAGAGTTAGGGGTTGAAGTTGAAGCGATTCGGGAAGCGGTTGATGCGGCCAAGACGGAAGCGGTTAACCAAGCGGTGGCTGATGGGCTGATTACGGCGGAACAAGCGGAGCAGATTTTGAGCCATGAAGGTAAACCAAATGGCCGTGGCGGTCGTGGTGGTCCACAAGGTGGTCCTCAAGGCGGTGCGCCTTTCGCTCCTAACGGGGCACCAGCTACCGCCCCTGCCCTCGATGCCTAGAACCAATCATTTTTAATTGATGTTTAAAAAGCCCCACATTTTGTGGGGCTTTTTTTTGCGTACCCACATGTACACATGATGTGTACATGTGGGTACAGATGTGTATTGAGTTCGATAATTCACCATTCCCTTCGGCCGTTCGCAATGTGAAGCCGTATGAGAGACGGGAATGCCTCCAGTTGAAATGACGGGGGGAGTCGGTAATTAAGTATTCGCCTCATGTATGGTGTGTTGTCGGTCTAAATATTGTTGACTGATATACCAAAAGAAAAGCATACCGGTAAAATCAAAAATCCAGTCCCAGATATCGGCGGTGCGTAAGGGAGAGAAATGTTGACTTAGCTCTTCGGCGGTGGCGACAGATAGTGGCAGAATGATGGCGAGAGGGATGAGGAGTTGTCCCCAACGGGTGGCGATTGTGTAGGCTCGGCCATTAACCCATAAGTTTAGCCAAAAAGAGACCAGACCAAATGATAAGAAATGTAATCCTTTGTCTAAGCCGGGCCAAGCAAGCAGATGATAAGGTAAGGCACCCAGATAGGCCATCATGGTGACGAGAATGACCAGTGATAGTTGTGGCCAGATAAGCCAGCGCCAAATCGGTTTTGTCTCATTGTCGCCAAAACGGATGCCAGCAATCATGAGACCTAGACCAGTGCCTAAGATGAGGCCACCGAGAATGTCGGTGGGATAATGGTGGCCGAGGTAGATGCGGCTGAAGCTGATGAGAGAGGCGGTGCCGATAGTGAGTAGACGTTGTGACCAACTGGTGGCGTGCCATAGCCAGATGATGGCCAAGCCCCAGGCAACGGTGGCGTGGCCGCTAGGAAAAGAGGGGAAGTTGGGCGTTGGCCAGATGAGGGTGACATTGGTGGGCCGCGGGCGGGCGCCGATGAATTGGAAGAGGAGGGCGATGGTGAGGGTGAGGCCGAGGGTGATGAGAGCCGTTTGTCCGGTGTAGCGTCCTTTTTGCCACCATAGCCGACCAATCAGGAGTGGGGCTAAGGGGATAGCGCCCAACGTGACGAACAACATCAGGTTATCTAGCCAGCTGATCTGCCCCGCATAGTTAAAAAGGTGTAAAATTTGCGTGTCCATTGTCGCTCCTTGTGTATAATGTTTACTTATTGACTGTTGGCTAGGCTCCAAACGGGCTATTTGGTTTGGTTTATCGTGGAAACAGTTTTATGTATGACAGTTGTTAATCTAAAAGTGTGCAATTTTTAGGTTAAACACCGTAATTTACCGTTATTTACCCACTTCTGCCTATTGTTTAACCGCAGAAAATTGGGCACTTAGGTGCTTGACAACATTATATTGAGAGAGGAAATGGCATGTCTAACTGGAAAACATTGGCTAAACGAATGATTTTGGATCATAGTCGCTTTTTGGCCGTTGAGGAGCATACAGTGGCTTTACCAACAGGGGAAGTTATCCCTGATTGGTCTTGGGTTGTCACGCCTGATTTTGTCAACGTTTTACCCGTTACCCGTGAAGGTCAATGTATCTGTTTACGGCAAACGAAATATGGCTTGAATGGTTTGTCATTGGCGTTAGCTGGTGGTTATATCGAAAATGATGAGTCGCCATTAAGCACGGCCCAGCGTGAATTGCGGGAAGAGACCGGTTATGAAGCGACCGATTGGTTGCCATTAGGGACTTATCGGGTTGATCCGAACCGTGGGGTGGCGCTGGGACATCTATTTATGGCCCGTGATGCGTTATTTGTTGGTCAACAGGTTAGTGATGATCTTGAAGAGCAAGAGATTCTTTTTTTGTCCCCCACCCAGTTGCAGCAGGCATTGCATCAAGGACAATTTCAAACATTTCCATGGGCATTATTGGTATCGTTGGCCCTACCCCACTTGTTTCCCACATAAAAGCAATCCCCCCTAGGGTCACTAGGGGGGATCTTCACGAAAAGGAGACACGCTATGCTAACCTTTATCACATACTTGTTTCGATACTGTTTAGAAGGTGTGTGCTTTCTGTTTCATCGAAATCAAATATGTTTTCTTGATGTTTACAAGCATTAGTTTACTAAAATTTGGTCTGTTTGTGAGGTGACAAATGTCATGAGGTTTGTCATTAAATGTCATAAACAGGTGTTAGAAGGGGGAAAAGGGACTTTTGGGGGACATATGTGTGGTTAGTTGGGTTATCTTAATAGCATCAATAGTAATGATTATTCTTTGAGGAGATATTAAGATGAACGTTCAAGCCCGTGTGCAACAAGTTGGTATTATTTTATTAGGTGGGTTGGTGACTATTATTTTGGCGTTGTTATTATTGGGAGGGGGGGGTGATAACGGCCGTTCTACCCATTATGATGAGTTGGTCGTAACCCGCGTCGTGACATTCGAGGAAGATGGTGTTGAATTGGCCGTGACCCGTGTGGTGACCTTTGATGACAAACAGGTGGCGATGATTCAGCGCTAATTGTTTCAAATTCGTTGACTGTTTGTGGCGGGAGCTTGGAGGGGGGGAGCTGTTTGGACCCCCCTACCCCACTAACTGTTGTGGAAATGTGAAAGAAGTTTGTTTACACACACATGTACACATATTAACACTTTTGTGTACATGTGTGTGTTGATGCATACATGCTTGTACATATGATTACACATGCGTACCCCCTGTTTTTACCTAAATGGGGGAAGGAGCAAATGGGGTGGGGGGGTGGAAAAATGAGCAATAGAAAAAGGGGCGTGGAAAATTGGCGCTATAAGCGCTTTTTGTTTGCTTTGTGACGAATTCCACAGTAAGTGGGTTGACATTGATTTAAAACGCGAAAAAAACGGGTTTGTGGGCGAAGCGAAAGATTGTTACTTAGACCAACTTTGTTCGCTGATGAAATGATGGTTTCAATCAGATTTTAGGACATTGATCTTCGCTGTGGTTCGGTATTCGGCTTGTTTTTAAGTTGTAAACATATGTAAACATTGGTATAATTATTTGTACATGAGCAATATTGTTTATCCATATGTACACATTAGTGTACTAAGTTGTGCAGAGGTGTACTATGACCCGCATTATTAGCATCGTTTCCCAAAAAGGGGGCGTGGGCAAAACAAGTCTTTGCCAAAATTTAGGTGCCGAGCTGGCCGCGGCCGGCAAATATACATTATTGATCGATTTTGATCCCCAAAGCAATCTGACAAGCGGTTGGGGCATTGACCCTGGTGTTGATCGTCCTATTATTTATGATGTGATGACCCAGCCCACTTTGGCCGATCAGGCGATTTTAGAGATTAATTCCCATTTGGATATTATTCCGGCTAATCTCGATTTGGCTGGGGCGGAACTCGCGTTTATTAATGCGATTGATCGGAATACAAAGTTGCGCAAGGCGTTGCAAGATATTGCTCCTGATTATGATGTGATCTTAATTGATGGGCCGCCTAGTCTTGGTTTCTTTACTGTCAATGCGTTGGCGGCGGCCAATGAGATTATTATTCCGTTACAAGTTCATCCGTATGCGTATAAAGCGGTGGATCAGTTGTTATCAATTGTGGATCAGGTGCAGGAGATTAATCCTTACCTACGTTTAAATGGGATTACGTTGACGATGTATGATAGCCGTAACTCGCTGACGGCGGCGATTGAGGATGCGGCCCGGCAACGGTTTGGGGATGTTGTTTTTGAGACAGTTATTCCGATTAATGTGCGCATTGCCGAGGCGACATTGGATGGGATTAGTGTGGGGCAGTATGAGCCCAATAGCAGTGGTGCCCGTGCTTATCGGAATTTAGCGCAGGAGGTAATTGCAAATGGCCCGGCGTAAACGTGATTTAGCCAATAAGTTAGATAGTAATAGTAATAGTGAGATCCGGCGTCCGGGGTGGCGGGATACGATTGCGCCGAGTGGGGAAACGGCCGTTTCCCCCCCTTCCCCCCCAGCTGCGGCAGAAAATCCGGATGCGCTCAAACGGAAAACATATCTGTTAACGGAAGAGATTATTGGTCAAATTGAAGATTTGGCTGATGCGGAGCGGGTGGGGATTAGTGAACTTGTGCGCTTCTTATTAGTGGAAGCGATGGCGCAAATCGAAGAAGGGATTCTTGAAGTGCCCACCAAACCAGGCAAGCGGCAAATACGATAAACGAGTATGTGTGTACATGAGTGTGTAAGTGTAATCATATGTACACTTTAGCCAAAAAGGCCGAACTTTTTAAAAGTTCGGCCTTTTTTATTAGTCACCGGCGGCGTGGACAGGTGGTGTTGCAGGGGGGCTGGGGGGGACAGTTACCCGTGGTTGATTAGGTGGTGGGGGGGATGGCCGGCGGTTTGCTTGCCGCTTAAGGACGACAGGAGCGGCCGTTCGCGGTGGGGTGGTGACGGGGCTGGTCATCGTTGGTTGGGTGCCGATAGCGGCACGAGAGGGTTGGGTAACGGCCGTTACTGGTCGTTCCAATTGCACCAGTTGGGGCAACGCCTCGGTCCAGTGGGCGCTGGCCAAGGAGAGGGAGCCGATGAACAGGATGCGGGTAATCCAGACCAGGGCGGCGATCAGGATGGGGGCCCAGCGCAGAATGTCGGCCCGGGAGACGATTTCGTTGCCTAACGGCCGTTCCAACAAGATAAGTGTCACCGCCCACCAAGTCATCAAGGCGTTGAGGGTGGCGCCAACGAGCCACGCGCCCATCAAGTACCACGCTTCTTGCGGCTCGTCGGCCCGTCCATCGGGAGAAAAGAGATGGGCCAGACCGGCAAAGTCGATTGAACAGAAGGCGATGGCTAAGATGGTTGCCCAGCCAAAACCGATAAAGGAGACATCACCCAATAAGCTGGTTAAAGCAAAACGGGTGGTGTCGAAATTGAATAACTCAAACGCCACCAAAGCAATCAACAAAATGGCGCTAATCACTGCTTGACGTGAGAGGTACAACGAGCGGGGCCATTCCCCCGCTAACGACAGGAGTCGTGTGGAAAAGTGCATCATATACCTCCAGTAAGTATGGGTTGCCGTGGTGTATCGACCGCAAGTGGTCTTCTTACACCTATGTGTACATGTGGATACTGATGTATGTTGGTGTGGACAATTGACGGGAGATGTTGCCTATGATCCGAGAGCCGAACGAGAAGGGTGAAACCGTTTAGCTGGTAAGAGCTGGTTGGTGTTGGTCGTTGGGGGAGGGGAAGCGGTAACGGCCGTTAACTGTGTTGCGTCACATTCATCAAGGGTTATTGAATTGTAGTCTAAAGGGGGTCTATCCCGATCCGATATCAATGGCTCCATAATGGCTTTTCAGCCCGAACATAAGTTGTTTAACCAAAAGATTCCATACTTTTAGATTAACAACGTCAATGTATTAAACGGCATATTTTCAAGATTAAATGTCGAGTTTATTTAGTTTAATACACATAGGTATATAGTACTATATTTTTGTTAGTTTTACGTAAACAAATGGGGGCAATTTGGTAGTCCGATTTAACAAATCGGACTACCAACGGTGTTAAGCAGCATTTTGTTGCATGAGCCAGATGTAGCCGTCTTCAAGGCTGGGTTGAGCGGGTTGGGCGTGGTGATGGGGGGCGGGTTGGCCGAGGACGCGGTATTGGATACCGGCTTGTAGTTGGAGGGTAGAGACGACGGAAACGGCTCCGGTCGGTTGTTCGCCAGTGGTGGTGATGGTCCAGACATGCCCTTCGGCTTGTTGGATGAGGTCGCGGGGGGTGCCGCGGAAGAGGAGTTGGCCGTGGTTGAGGACGGCGAGGTCGTTACAGCTTTGGCTGATATCTTCGACGATGTGGGTGGAGAGGATGACGGTGCAGCGTTTGGCGGTGGCCGAGAGTAGGTTGCGGAGGCGAACACGCTCTTCGGGGTCGAGGCCGGCGGTGGGTTCGTCGACGATGACGAGTTTGGGGTCGCCGAGGAGGGCTTGGGCGACGCCAACGCGTCGTTTCATCCCGCCGGAGTACCCTTTTATCTTTTTGTGGGCAACGGCCGTTAGATGGACTTCCTCTAACAGCGATTCGATTTGTTGGTGGCGAATGGATCGTGAGCGGATTCCTTTGAGGATTGCCATGTAGTCGAGGAATTCGGTTGCGGTGAGGTCGGGATAGAAGCCGGGCTCTTGGGGGAGGTAGCCGGTGATGCTTTTGGCTGCTTGTTTGCCACGGTATTGGCGGATGTTGTGGCCGAAGATTTCGACATCGCCATGGCTGGGTTTGACCAAGCCGGCGAGGATGCGCATTAGGGTCGTTTTACCGGCACCGTTGGGGCCGACGAGGCCGAACATGCCGGCACCGATGGTGAGGTCGAGGTTTTGGAGGGCGCGGGTGTCGCGGTTGTATTGTTTGGTTAAGTTGTTGATGGTGATCATGGGTTGTCTCCGTGTGTGTTACTAATAGTAGGTAAATATGGTTGGAATGGGATTTGTGCCGTTGTTAGGGTTGTTGTGTGGACTGTTGTGGTAGATTTCTCAACTTCGTTCAATCCTTGGGTTAGGTATGTGGTGATTGTTGGGGTGGGGCGGATTGAACTGCGCTCGAAATGACGGGTGGAAGGGTGTGTGTTGGTGTGTACATGTGTGTGTTGATGTGTGTGAATGTTTACCGATAACGAACGAAGCGCCACCAGGCCCAAACAGCCAGGGATAAAATGATGAGTAGCCCGGTATTGGTGATGAACAGTTGGGTGAAAAACTCAGCGGGCAAGAAAAAGTGATCAAAACTGCTGGTATCGCCACCGGCATCGGCAACATAACTGAAAAGTTGATGGAGCATGACACGTATCCAGATGCTGGGGTTGAGGGTATGGAGCCAAGAGGTGCCGGTACCATTCATACCAAAAGGGATCGTTAGGACCGAGGTGAGGGTGATTAAGCCACCGACGAGCACGGCGCGACGGCGTGTTGTTTGGGTTGAGGCGAGTAAAATGGTGCTGGTGGTGAGAATAAAGGCGGCTGGGGCGATACCTAATAGCCACATACGGACAAAGGGCCAAAATTCAACATTGGCTAGTAGCCACATCGTTAAGCCCCATTGGCCGATGGCGGCTAACAACATGACGGCGACAATGGTGATTAGGACACCGATCAGCTTGCCTAACAAGTAAATGGCGGGCGAGCAGGGTGTGGCGGCGATTAACTCATCGACACGATATTGATGATCTTTGGGGATTGTTTCGGCGGTGATGGGTGGTAATGTGAGCATGATGGTGAGCAAACCGGAAGGGCCAAACATTAATAAGACTAAAAAGGTGCTGCCTTGGGTGGATAATTCGGCCGAGTCGGTGAACACATCGACATTGGGGTCGGCATTCATCGTTAAGGCGGCGCCGACAATCAGGACAAGAAAGGTGACAATGAGAACTAAGATACTACGTCGTCGCCATTGGAGACGCATTTCGTACCAAGCGATACCGGCTAGTTGATGCCAAGAAGATAACATTATTTATTTCCTTCGAGTAGGGTGGGGAGGCTAACGGCCGTTAATCCCCCCACTAATAGTAATAAACAAAGTAAGACAAACCAATCTCCCCACCGTCCATAAATTGTGCGCACCCCTTGCAGTGGCACCTCGGCGACCATGACCGGCTCGTCGGTGGTGAATTGATTGACACTGGCCAAGATACGTCCTTGGTAGTCGGTGACGAGAGAGAGCCCATAGCTGGTTTGACGTACCAGCGAGAAGCCGTTTTCGATGGCGCGGAAAATAGCCATCTCGGCGTGCCAAGGGGTGAATACAGGACTAATGTCGTGGGCGGGGACCCACATCACATCGACACCAACACGGCCAGCGGGGCGGATGAGCTGAGGGAAATCCATATCGTAACAGATAGCGGTGCTAAAAAGAGAGGTGCCGGCCTGATAAAAGGGGAGTTGGCCATCGCCGGGCTCCGACCATTCAAGACCGGGCACAGGGACCGCTTTCCAATATTCCCAAATCGGTGTGCCGAGCGGTGTAATCAGAACGGTTTTGTTTTGGAGGAGTTGATGGGGGAAATCGGTGGGGATGGTCCACATGGCGATGAAGAGATAGGTGCTGGTGTTGGCGGCTAGCGATTGGGCTTCGGCGATAAACGACGCTTCCTCCGTTTCAAAGACGAGAACATTGGCTTCGGGCCAGATGACCGCTTCGGCGCCATCGGCAATGGCGGTGGCGGTGCGGGCGAGATAGGATTGTTGTGTGGTGTGGCTCATCGCTAACAAGGCATCGAAACCATCGTTGAAGTTCCATTCGGGATCGATTTGGTCGAACAGTTCGAGTTGGGTGAAGCCGGTGAGGGGCATTGTTTCGTCCATAGGTGGGGGGGCCCAAGTAAGCCGGGCCCAGCCACCGCCCCAGACAGCGATGAGAAGGAGGGTGTAGCCAAGAAGAGGACGGATGGTGGTGGGGTGTAACGGCCGTTGCCAGACCCAATTGACAATCCCGGCCAGCCAAAGCATGAGAAAGCTAATGCCAGCCATACCGGTGACGGCTAACAGTTGTAGTAGAGGCAGATAATCGGCTTGGGTGTAGGCGATGGCCCCCATCGTGCCGCCCATCACATTGATACGGGCGTAGCCAGCTTCGATGACGACCCAGAGGAGAGGGAGCAGTAGGGTGGTGGCGAAATGGTTGGGTAGATGGGGCCAGAGGAGACGGGCGATGATGAAGGGGAGACAGTAGACAATGGCTTGGGTGAGGGAGAAAGCGACATGACAACTCCGACCAAAGAGAACCAACTCATACCAGCTGATGAAGGTGGCGACCGCGATGGTCCCGATGGCTAAGCCGAAGCCGGGGTCAGTTGGTTGGGAAAGGAGGAAGCGCCAAAGGAAGATGGGGGCGAGCCATGCGGCGAGGGGGGCGAGGGGGGTATTGGCCGTGGCGTAGAAGAGGAGACCAGCGAGTAGAAGCCAGACATAACTGAAACGATCGGAGACGGGGATGGGTTGTAGTTGACGGCTTTGGTGACGCCAACCGGCGATGCCGAGGACACGCTCTTCATTGCGGGTCATATTGATGGCGGAGAGGGTGAAGAAGGTGGCTGAGAAAAGGAGCAGCCACCGATTATAACTGTACATTTGGGGGGTGACGTTGATGTAGTCGGGGGTGACGAAGGGGTGGAGGGGTAAGAAGAGCCGACACCAGAGCAGAATCATCGGGCCGGTGATGTAGAGCCCACCCCAAGCCATCATCATGAGTAAAGCGCTGAACGTGCCTTGTCGGGTGAGGAGGGTGAAGAGGGTGGCGAGGGTGACAAACCAGAGGAGAGGGGGGAGCCAGCGGAGGAGGATGGCGG
>DATHYN010000486.1:0-18424 GCA_035459145.1 Anaerolineae bacterium
CAACCTCAACGTCCAAGCCATTCCCGCTTACGGCCTCCCCGGCTCCGCCAACCAGATCACCACCACCGTCGGGGCCTTTACCGTCGTCGACCCCGCCAACCCCGTCACCTTCACCGCTCTCCTCAACCTCGACTATCTCACTTTTGAAGGGCATGTCCGCATCTGGGTCCCCGATAGCACCCCTCTCAAGCAAGCCATCAATCGCTACACCATCAGCCTCGACGCTTGGGGTGGTGAAAGCGCCGTCTGGAGCGGTGAAAGCGCCGTCTGGAGCGGCGAAAGCGCTATCTGGAGTGGCGAAAGCGCTATCTGGGGTGGCGAAAGCGCTATCTGGGGTGGCCCCTCTCGCGCCTGGGGCGCGCCCTCCGTCTCCCCCGACGGCCAACTCATCATCATCAACACCGACGACCCTTTCGGCCCCACCGGCACCGGCGCTCTCCAAGCCATCGATACCCTTCCCAACCTCCCCGCTTGGTTCACCCTCGTCGGCCAAGCCTACCGTGTCCAAATCCGTCCCGGCTTCACCACGCCCATTACCCGCACCATCGCCTTCGACTATCTCCAACGCCAAACCCCGCCTGGCTACGAAACCACCCTCAACATCTACGTCTCCTACGATGAAGGCCAAACATGGCAACCGCTTCCCACCACCCTCGACACTGACGACAACCGTGCCATCGCTCTCATGGACACCAACTCCCCCGAGGGTATTTACGCCCTCATCGCCACCCTCGATATTGCCACCTTCACACCAGGCTGGAACTTGTTTGGCTATCCTATTTTAGAAACACGGTCGATTACGTCTGTGTTGGCTTCGATTAACGGCCGTTACACCTCCGTCTACCACCACAACACCTCCCTCAACCAATGGATCCTCTACGACCAACCCACAGCTCTCAACTACCCCACCTACACCCCCCTCGTGAACGACCTCGACACAGCCAACTTCGGCCGTGTCTACTGGATATATGCAACCGAAGCCGTCACCCTTTTTGTCAACGTCTCCGTAGGCCAAAATCTTGTCAACACAAATCTTGTCGATACAAACATCAATCAACTCACCACCATCCCCCCAGCCACTTACTACGGGCCAATCAGTGGCAACGTGACAGCGGGCATGCCCATTACCGCTACCATCAACGGCAACCTCTGTGGCTCCGGCACTATCACTAATCTGAACGGCTCGCCCGCTTATAAACTACAAATAATGGCTGACACTGGCAACGATTGCGGCCTCACTAATCGTACTATCAACTTCTACATTAATGGGCAACTCGTCTCTAATCCTCCCCTCTTCTGGCAAAACAACCAAGCCCAATACCACCCCCTCACCCTCAACAACTGTTCTCCCGCCACCACACCCTCGGCCGTCACCGCCACCCCCAACAACCTCGACATCCTTCTCACCTGGACCGATACCGGCGCCGACAACTACGAAATCTGGACCCACACCTCCCCTTACACCCTCCCCGGTTCCGATTGTGGTTTAGCCACCAACTGCGCTATTAGTTCCACCAACAACTACACCGCACCCAACAACGCCGGCGACACCGCTACCAACTACTACTACCACATCATCGCCACCAACAGTTGCGGCGACCGCGCCCCAGCAACTCCCACCATCGGTGAATTCGACTACACCCTAACCAGCGGCCAATAACCAAACCAGCCCCCTCTAGTAAAATAAGAGGGGGCTGAATCAACTTTAATCTTCTGTTAAAAGCTGTAAAATCACCCTGCCGATAAAGACACCCAAAGCACCAATAGTAATAAACGGTACCCCACACACACAATACAGCAACATAAATAGCGGTGTATCCGCCAAATTATCAAACGCCTCCTGAAAAGGCGTATAAAAACCATAAGCAACAAAAAAACAAACAATAGCAAAACCACCCACCCCAAACACAAAACGGGTCCCCAATACCAAACGCCGCCGCAAACGTGCTAAACTCGCTTCATCCCATTTATCATCACTTGTCACACTCCCACTCGTCTCCGGCAACAACGTCCATTCTTGGGCCGTTACATCACTTATATCATCCGGCGGCGCTAACTGCTCCGCCAAATACCGTTCCCAATACCTTTTGATCTGATCTAATTCTGCGCGCGCCGCTTCACTACCTAACTTACTCCGCATCCCATCCAAAACTTGAATCAATTTTTCCACATCTTTAATTACTAGCGGCTTCGTTTTCGCCTCTGCTTTTAACTTTTCGTGCTGTTCTCGTATTCTTTCAATCATTAAAAAACCTACTCTTCTAACGCATAAATCATCTCGATAATCGCTCGTCCCTCCGCCATCAACGCTTCCTGCGCTTCCGAGTTCTGCCGAAAATACCAAAAAGTCCGACTTCGTCGCCATGCACTCCCCACACGATCAAAATACAAAATAGCCAACAAGCCACAATAAGGCCACACCAACAAATAAAGAACAAACCAAAACGTTGGCAAAATAAAACCGATAACCACCGCCTGTATTACATATAACAAACCTCCCACTAATAAAAAGGTGGACAAGCTTTTTTGTCGCACTGCCGCCTCCCGACGCCCCACCAACTGCCGCGTTCCCCAAAATGGTAACACATGATTAACCCATCCCCACAAGGCCCACGGCAATCCCATCACCAATAACTCGAATTCGCGCAGAGCAAAAAAGGCCGCTTGACCCCAGCGTAATGGTAAAAAAACCTCGGCCGGCACAATCCCCAACCGCGCCAATTCAGCCTGATACCGCCCCACCCGCGCCACAATCTCCGCCACAACCTTCGGCTCGGCCGCCCGCTTACGCAAATACCCCAAATACAAACGCTCTGTTAACTGTAATGTGGGACGCGGCTCGTACGCTTCGCGGCCGAGGGCCGAGGGCGCCGCTCCCGCCGTCGCCAACAACGTCGCCACCCACTGCAACCCCTCAAACTGCTCCACATCCACAAACAACCGACACACCTCCGCCAACTCTCGGCGCACCTCCTCCTCATCACCACTCACCACCCTTCCCACTCGCACCCCTGCCGTCAACCGCAACCGCCGTCGCCCCCAATAATGAATTCCAATCGGCACTATCTGCTCATACTTGCCCACCAACATCCCTAAAGCATCATCATCAACCGTCACAAACTCATACGCCGTTTCCGCTAACCATGACACCAATAAATAATCAAACAAAGCCTGCTCCCCATTAGAAACAAACAAAACTTTCCCTTGCCTGGGTATCCTCTCACCCCCCACCACCCCTAACTCTCGTACGAAAATCTTGATAAATAACCACCCTAACCATCTCATGCCAACACCTCCCGACTCAACTTCTGCCCTGCCCAAATCGCTACCATCGCCAAAATAATCCCCACCACCGCATCAATCGCATAATGATAACGCATCACCAATGTCGCTACCGCTATTAAAATGCCAAACGGTAAATAAGTCAATCCTCGCAAAAAGTTGTACCGCAAATCGAAAAAACAATAAAAAAATGTCGCCCCCACATGCAAACTGGGAAAAGCCCCATGCGGCCCCCCCGCTGATTCAATCGAAGCTAACACCAAACTATGAAAAAAGCCCCCCTCAATCTCTCCCAAATAAGCCCCCGCTTGATAAACAATCGGCCCCTTAGCCGGTACAAATAAATAACCCAAAAAACTTAACGCATATAAAACGGAAAAACCGGTAATTAACACCACCCGCTCCTCCTTCGATCGCCCCACAAAACTAAAAAACAACGATAAATAAACAAACGGAATAAAAGCCCCATACACAAAAGCAAAAAACTCTACCCAAAAAAACGAGTCTGTATACGGTTCAATCCACACCGACATCGACCGCCCAAATAACATCTTCTCCCATGCCAACACATACGGATCACCTAACCACGGAATCACATCAAACGCCACAAATCCTAACGTATAATACAACACAAACATCGTATTAATGATCAATAACCCCCGCGCCCAGATCACCCAATCCGCCCCTTCATAACGTACTAATGCCGCCACACAACCCACAAACACCATCAAAATGGCCAAATGCTGCCCCCAATAAACAGCTAACCCTGGTTGCACCAACCAACGTGCCGTGATCGTCCCCCAAACAACTAAAATAATCCCCAATGTAATTCGATCACTCGGCCAACTACCAGCCCAAACCCGTTTTATCTCTTTCATACCCTTTCACCATCAAATAAATACAATATCATCATACCATCTTCCTAGTATTTCCCCCTTCCTATTCTATAATAAACAGAATTGTATCCTAAACAGCAATCATCGCATCCCAAATTTATCCACATTATCGCCACCAACAGTGGCGGCGACCGGGCCCCCCCCCCACACCAACTCGCGGTGAATTTGATTTCGCTTTAGTTACTGGCCAATAGTCGTCAAAAAAAAGCCGACTCCAGCACATACGCTGGAGCCGGCAAAACATTCCCCCACCAAATTTAACGCAATTCCCGCTTCAATATCTTGCCCGTCGCCGTCATCGGCAACGTTTCCCGAATCTCAATTAAACGTGGATACTTATAGGCGGCCATATTTTCTTTACACCAAGTCACTAACTCTTCTGAGGTAGCTGTTTGCCCATCTTTCAAGATAACAAACGCCTTCACTTCTTCACCCAAACGATCATCAGCCACCCCCACCACGGCCGCTAAACTAATCGCCGGATGCGTCAACATCACCTCTTCCACTTCACGCGGATACACATTCAAACCACCACGAATGACCATATCTTTGACCCGGTCAACAATATAAATGTAACCATCTTCATCAAATTTGCCGATATCACCACTGTGGAACCAACCATTACGCATCGCTTCCGCCGTCTCATCTGGTCGTTTGTAATACCCTTTCATAATATTATGACCACGCATCACAATCTCACCCAACTCCCCAACAGGCACATCATTATCCTCAGCATCTACAATACGTACCCGCACACCCCACACCGGCAGCCCCACCGAACCAGGCTTCGTCACCCGATCCATCCGATTGAAAGTCGCCACTGGACTCGTCTCCGATAACCCATACCCCTCCAAAATCTTGACATTAAACTTGCCTTCAAACGCTTTCATCACCTCAACCGGCATCGCCGACCCACCCGAAGCACATAAACGCAACCGTTTCGCAATCGCTTCCAAATCAAATTTATCCGCTTCGGGGTAATTCAAAATCGCCCAATACATCGTCGGTACCCCCGCAAAAATCGAGACACTATCCCGTTGCATAATGCCTAATGCGGCCTCTGGGTCAAATCGTGGCAACAACGTCAACGCATTCCCCCGATAAAACCCTGCATTCATTTGCACCGTTTGCCCAAACGAATGGAATAACGGCAAGACAATCAACGATACATCTTGCTCCTCGGCCGGATCATACATATTATCCGCCAACCGCGCATTCATCACCATATTACTATGCGACAATTCCGCCCCTTTTGGATTCCCCGTCGTCCCACTCGTGTACAAAATCACCGCCGTATCCCCCGGCTCCGTCGGCATCGAATCAAATTGGGGTGCCTTATCATGAATCAACATTCCCAAAGTCATCGTTCCCTCAATGGGTGACGGGGCTGCCGGATTACTCGTCATCACAATAAAATGCTCACAGCTAGCCGTCTCTTGGAAACCAGCATAACCCATCTTGGCCATCGGCAACTCTTCCGTCCCCTCAAAACAAAAATAAGCCTTCGCATCCGAATCCTGCAAATGATAGGCAATCTCCCGTGGTTTCAGCAACACATTTAACGGCACCACCGTCGCCCCCACTTTCAAAATCCCGTAATAAACGATAGGGAAATACGGTAAATTAGGACAACCAAGCGCTACTTTATCCCCTTTACCAATCCCCAAACTAGCCAAGCCATGCGCGACCTGACTAGCCATCCCGTTCACTTGCGCATAACTGAATTTCATATCGTTAAAAATAACGGCCGTTCGCTCCCCCATCGTCCGTGCACTGTCTTCTAACAAAATCGCTAAATTAAGCATTGCCTTCTCCTTAAGAAATAGTGGGTAATTTGTTAATTGAATGGATAAGTTATTTAGCCTGAAGAGTTCATACTATGGAACCAAAAAGCATCAACCTACCCCCCTTTAGTTTATACCGACCCGTCCCCAACGGCAAGCAAAACCAACTATCACCTTAATCACCTCTTGCCTCCCTCGACATCTACACTCAAATATGAGAAAATAACCACCATGTTAACACCTGCAAGCTTTATCCCCTACGACCGCCGTCTCACTATTCCCACCAACACCCCCATCCCCCCACACACCCTCGGCACCGCCCTCTTCGCCGACATCTCCGGCTTCACCCCCCTCACCGAAACCCTCGCTCATGAGCTCGGCGACAAACGTGGTGCCGAAGCCCTCACCGCTCAACTAAACCGTGTCTACACCCCCCTCATCGCGCACATTCACCAATTCGGTGGTGCCGTCCTTGGCTTCGCCGGTGATGCCATCACCTGCTGGTTCGCCAACGACCCCGGCCCCGCCGCCGCCCAATGCGCCCTCGCCCTCCAACACACCATGTCCTCCCTCGGCCACGTCACCACCCCCGCCGGTACCACCCTCCCCCTCGCCATCAAAGTCGCCCTCGCCTACGGCCCCCTCCAACGCTACCTCCTCGGCAACCCCAACATCCAAACCATCGATGCCCTCGCCGGCTCCACGCTAGAGCAAATGGCCAAAGCCGAGAAATTGGCCGAGCGTGGCGACATCATCATCACCGCTCCCACCGCCGCTAACCTTACCACCAACTACACCCTCACCCCCCTCACCGATGACCATAACAACACCTACTATCGCCTCACCAATGCCCCCCACAACCCACCACCACCCCCTCCTGAAGTCCCCCCTCTCACCACTGACCAAATTCGCCCCTGGCTCCTCCCCCCCGTCTACAATCGCCTCCAAGCCAGCTCCGACAGCTTCCTCGCCGACCTCCGTCCCGCCTCCCCCATTTTCGTTAGTTTCACCGGCATCGACTACGACCACGACCCGCAAGCCGGCCCCAAACTTGATGCCTTTATCCGCTGGGCGCAAAATATCCTTACCCAACAAGAAGGCTACCTCCTCCAACTCATTATCGGCGACAAAGGCAGTTACTTTTATGCCAGCCTCGGCGCCCCCATCGCCCACGACAACGATCCCCTCCGCGCCGTCGCCGCCGCCCGGGCCCTCATCACCCCACCCCCAGAACTTGACTATATCCAAGATATTCGTATCGGTATCGCCCACGGCCGTGTCTGGGCCGGCGCCTACGGCGCCCCCACCCGCGCCACTTACGGCATCCTCGGCGACCCCGTTAATACCGCTGCCCGTCTCATGAGCTCAGCCAAATCGGGCCAAATCCTCGTTAGTCCGATTATCGCCGAACGCATCGCCGGTCGCTACCAACTTGAAAATTTAGGCCCCTTAACCCTCAAAGGCAAAGCCACCCCTCTTTACGTGGCTGCCGTCACAGGCGAACAACTCCGCAGTCGTCACCGCCCTTGGCTTCTATTTGAACACCTCCTCATCGGCCGCGATACCGACCTCCGCCATTTCCAAAATGTCGCCAAAAAAGTTGGCAACAACCAAGGCCAAATCATTCGCCTAATCGGTGAAGCCGGTATGGGCAAAAGCCACCTCACCGCCACCTTTTTAGAACAATTAGCCCGCCAAGGATTTCAAGTCAGCTGGGGTACCTGCCAAAGCACGCACCAAAATGAAGCGTATCGCCCTTGGCGCGAACTCCTCCTACCCTTATGGAATATCACCACCCTCCCCAACCATAACAGCCCCCAAGCCTATAATCGCCTTCGCCAAAAACTCACCACCACCCTCACCCGCTGGCAACCCAATTGGCTCCCACGTCTCCCCCTCCTCGGCGACCTCCTCGGCATCCCTTGGCCCGATACCCCCATCACCGCCGCCTTCGACCCCAGTCTCCGTCAAGCCTCCCTCTGGACACTCATCATCGATATCTTAAGCTACCAAGCACGTCAAAACCCCCTCTGCCTCGTCCTCGAAGATATCCATTGGCTCGATGAAGCCTCCGCCGACCTCACCAACGCCCTCGGCCGCGCCATCACCAACCAACCCATCCTCCTCTTCGCCGTCCAACGCCCCCCACTCCCCACACAACAAATCCTCCCCACCTTAAATAACCTGCCTCACCACCACCAACACCAACTCGGGGACCTCGACCGCAACGGCCTCACCGTCCTCACCACCCAACGTCTCGGCGGCCTACCCAACCCCCTCCTCACCGACCTCCTCTGGACCGTCGCTCACGGCAACCCCTTCTTCAATGAAGAACTAATCGACACACTCACCGAAGCCCACCACATCGAGCCTAGCGAAGATGATATTTGGCGTCTAACCCCAGCCACCTTCGATGCCCTCCTCGATGCCAATTGCCTCACCAAAGAATCAGGCCAATGGCAACTCATCCCCAATCCCCCCCTCAGCGCCACCACCCTCCAACTCCCCGATTCTGTCAATGACACCGTCCTCGCTCGCCTCGACCGCCTCCCCGCCGACCTCCAACTAACGCTAAAAGTAGCCACCGTCCTCGGCCGCACCTTCCGCCGCGCCCCCCTCCTCGCTATCCACCCCGATAATCCACCACTCAATACCCTCCAAACCATCCTAGATCACCTCCAACAACGTGATTTCATCCGCCTCGAAGCCGACGATGATGACCCCACCTATCTCTTCAAACACCACACCACCCAAGAAGTCGCCTACGACACCCTCCTCTTCGCCCAACGCCAACCCCTCCATGCCGCCACCGCCCGCTGGTATGAAACCACCTACCCAGACTCCGAACCATTAACCACTACCGCAGCCAATGCCATCCCAACCGAATTAAACGAAGCCTCCGCCCGCGCCCCACACTATCCCACCCTCGCCTACCATTGGCAAAAAGCAGAAAACGAGGCCAAAGAACGCCATTACGCCACCCTCGCCGGCCAGCAAGCGGCCAACCGCTACGCCAATGAAGCCGCCGTCCGCTACTTCTCCCGCGCTCTCGAACTAACCGCCCCAACCAATATCACCGATCGCTATCATCTCTACAAAATGCGCCTCTCTGTCTACCACATCCAAGGCCAACGAGCCCAACAAGAAGAGGATCTAAACGCCTTAACAACCCTCGGCCAACAACTCCCCACCTCCCACCAAGTCGATATCGCTTGGCAATGGACAACCTATAACTATGTCCGCGCCCAATACGACCAAGCACTAACACATATCAACCACCTCCTGCAACATGTTGTCCCCACCGAGCGTCCCCAAATCACAATTAAAGCGTATCAGCTCCAAGCCAATATCCTCGGCCACCAACAACAATACGACCAAGCCCACCAACAGCTCCAACAAGCCATCCAGCTCGCCACACAAACTGATGACACCAATGCCCAAGCTGCTAATTTATATAGCCTCGGTTTTCTTCATTATATCCAAGGCGAATTTGAAGCCGCCCAAAATTATTGCCACCAAGCCCAACAGCTTTTTTCCCAAGCCAACAATATTAAAGGCCAAATTGACACGCTTTTGCTAGCCGGGGCTATTTTTAATGAATCCAATCATTATTGGGCGGCCGAGGGTAGCTATCAAACAGCCCTTAAACTTGCCCAAAAAATCGGCTGGCGCCAAACAGAAGGCATTCTTCTCGGCAACATCGGCAACAACAACTTCGAATTAAGCAACTATGAATCAGCCTACACCTGCTACCAAAAAGCATTAACCATCTCCCAAGAAGTTGGCGACCAAATTGGACAACTAAGCAATTCTGATGCCCTCGGCCTCTCCGCCTACATGCAAAACCAATGGGACCAAGCCAACCAATACTTCTCTCAAGCCCACCAATTAAACCAGCAAATCAACCACCCCTACCTCCAACTATACATTCACAACCATATCGGCCTCTTAAACCTCGCCCAAGAAAACTGGCCCGTCGCCCACGACCAATTCCAAGCCGCCCACCAATTGCGCCACAACTTACAAGATACTCACCACACCCTCACCGATGAACAAATCGGGCTTATCTATACCCAAGACAAACTCGGCCCAAGCGATTCCTTCACCACACAACTACAAACAATCATCGACGCTCTACTCGCTGGTCAAATTGAACACCTCGAACTTCCCTTTTTAAGCTATCTCCACATTTACACCCTCGCCACCAAACATAACCACCCCCAAGCCCCCCAACTCCTCACCACCGCCTACCACCGCCTCCAAACCAGAGCCGACCGCATCCCCGATGAAGAACTTCGCCACCAATACCTTACCAACAACCCTGCCCACCGCCAGTTACTAGCTCTCTATAAAGATCAAAACCTCTCTTAAACGCTCCCCCCAACAAGATGTTATGGATAACAATACGTATCAATTTCACCTCCTGCACTATTACGCAAAAAAGCACAATCCCCACCATTATTCCAAATCGCAGACCCATTACCATAGGAGAAACCGCACCAATTCGGATGGTTCTGATTTGTATACACACGACAAACTTGTCCAGGCTGAATAACAAAACTCGGGAACTGATACACATGGTTAGCATTATCCCGTAACGTCCAACCACTCAGTTGAATAGGAAATGAATCAGCATTCCGAATTTCTACATATT
The DNA here is from genome assembly GCA_035459145.1 of Anaerolineae bacterium. Taxonomy (GTDB): domain Bacteria; phylum Chloroflexota; class Anaerolineae; order Promineifilales; family Promineifilaceae; genus DATHYN01. The sequence goes on from DATHYN010000486.1 coordinate 10,617, forward strand.
CATCCGGCTCGCTACTCCCAGCCCCATCATAAAAAATATGAATAATATCCACATTACCAGATGTCCCCGGTGGTGGCGTATTCGTCGGCATTGGTGTATTCGTTGGTATTGGTGTATTCGTCGGTATTGGTGTATTCGTCGGTGGGGGCGATGTAGGTACTGGCGTCGCTGTTGGTGGTGCCGTCGATGTTGGCACTGGCGTACTTGTACTCGTCGGCACCGGTTTATAAGCAGACGGTATCCATGATAATAACGGCGTCGATGACGGCGTTGGTGTCAATACAAAAGGTGTACTAATTGTTGATGTCTGACTCATCATTGTCAGAGCCAGCCACAACATCAACAATAAAACACCAAACATCAACATAGATGAAATTTTGCTTTGCATATAATCATAATCCTTAGCAACTGAGAGAAATAACAGATGGCTCTATCTTAATACAAATAACACCAAATACCAAGAATTACCCCAAAACCGTATTTACCAAAGTTAACCACTGCCCCGAAATATAAATCCCCACTCCCCACACCAATATTGACACCCCCTGCCACCTACAATACAATACAAACCCGTAAACTTAAACGAATCAATCAAACATGTCAGCACCCATCATTAACCACATAAGCTGATACTGACAAGGAGTTATAACCCATGAGCAAACAATACAAACCGGTCGCCCTCATCATCCTCGACGGTTGGGGGCTACGCACCCGCGACGACGGCAACGCCGTCGCCCTCGCCAACACCCCCAACTTCGACCGTTGGCAACAAACTGTCGAACGCTCCGTTCTCCAAGCCTCCGGCGAAGCCGTCGGCCTCCCCCAAGACCAAATGGGCAACTCCGAAGTCGGTCACCTCAACCTCGGCGCCGGCCGCATCATCTACCAAGACCTCACCCGCATCAACAAAGCGATCAAAGACCGCTCCTTCTTCGATATGGATGTCCTCGGCCAAGCCATGACCACCACCAAACAAAACAACAACAAACTCCACCTCGTCGGCCTCCTCGGCCACGGCGGCGTCCACAGCCACAGCCGCCACCTCTTCGCCCTCCTCGAACTCGCCGCCCAATATGACCTCACCCCCATCGTTCACGTCATCACCGACGGCCGCGACACCTCCCCCCAAAGCGGCGCCGACTTCGTCGCCGCCCTCGAAGCCAAACTCGAAGAAACCGGCGGCCTCATCGCCGATGTCACCGGTCGCTACCACGCCATGGACCGTGACAAACGCTGGCCACGTACCGAAATCGCCTACCGCGCCATCACCCAACACAAAGCGGAACTATCCGCCCCCTCGGCCGGCGCCGCCGTCCAACAAGCCTACGACGCCGATGTCACCGATGAATTCATCAAACCAACCATCATCGATTGTGGTGACCAAGATGTCACCATCAGCGACGGCGACACCGTTATCTGCTACAACTTCCGCGCCGACCGCATGCGCCAACTCGTCAGCGCCCTCACTCTCCCCGATTTTGACGGCTTCCCCCGCGACCTCATCCCCAACCTCAACGTCCTCACCATGACCCAATACGAAGATTCCTACCCCGTCACCGTCATCTTCCCCGATGAAGATATCGTCATGCCCTTGGCCGAAGTCATCAGCCAACAAGGCGTCACCCAGTTCCACGCCGCTGAGACCGAAAAATACGCTCACGTCACTTACTTCTTCAACGGCGGCCGTGAACAACCCTTCCCCGGCGAAACCCGCAAAATGGCCCCCTCCCCCCAAGTCGCCACCTATGACCTCAAACCTGAAATGAGCGCCTATGAACTCACCGACCTCGTCCTCTACCGTCTCGAAGCCGAAGATGACGCCTTCGTCCTCGTCAACTACGCCAACCCCGATATGGTCGGCCACACCGGTGACCTCGACGCCACCATCAAAGCGGTCGAAGCCGTCGACGAATGTGTTGGCCGTCTTGTTGAAGCCATCCTCCGCCAAAGCGGCGTCGCCCTCATCACCGCCGACCACGGCAATGCCGAGGTCATGATCAACCCCAAAACCAACGGCGTCCACACCTACCACACCACCAACCCCGTCACCCTCATGGCCATCGCCAGCGATGAAAACTTCGTCCTCTACCCCCACGGCATCCTCGCCGACGTCGCCCCCACCATTCTCGACCTCCTCGGCTATCCCCAACCCGACGAAATGACCGGCCGCAGTCTCATCGATTGGTAACCATGACATAAATTCTCACCAACCTAAAAACTCGCGTTGACGAAAACGAACTCTTTATGTATACTACCTCTATTATACATGCGGGGCATTACAACAAAACTTTGGAGAGTATTATGAAGGTCACATGTCTACAAGATAAATTGTCACGGGGATTATCCATCGTCGGGCGCGCCGTCAGCACCCGCTCCACCTTGCCAGTACTCGGCAACGTACTCGTCAAAACGGAAAACGGCCGTCTCAAACTAGCCGCTACCAACCGTGAAATCGTCATTACCTGCTGGATCAGCGCCAAAGTCGAAGAAGATGGCGCCACCACCGTGCCCGCCCGTACCTTCAGTGACCTCGTCAACGCCCTCCCCCCTGAACCAGTACAACTCCTCCTCAATAAAGACACCGAAACCCTCCACCTCACCTGTGCCCGTACCGAAGCCAACGTCAAAGGCATCAACGCCCAAGAGTTCCCCCTCATCCCTGACCCCGTCGAAGACAATCGCATCCGCATCGAACGGGATGAGCTCAAACGAATGATCAATCAAGTCGCCTTCGCCGCCGCCACCGATGATACCCGTCCCACCCTCACCGGCGTCTACACCAAATTCGAAAACAATGAACTAGTCATGGCCGCCACCGATGGTTTCCGCCTCTCCGTCGGCTCCGCCGACCTCGCCCAACCCGCCGCCAACAAACAAGAAGTCATCATCCCCGCCCGCGCCCTCAGCGAAGTCGCCCGCGTCGCCCATGACGACGTTGACGCCATCGCCATCTCCCTCCCCGCCGGTCGCAACCAAGTCATCTTCGACTTAGGCGATATCATCATCGTCTCCCAACTCATCGATGGCGCCTTCCCCGATTTCAGCGCCGTCATCCCCAAACGACACAAAACACGCACTATCTTCAGCACCGCTGATTTTTATAAAGCGTGCAAAACGGCCGATATCTTCGCCCGCGAATCCAGCCACACCGCCCGCGTCCGCATCGAACCCGGCAACGAAATCATGCCCGGCTACGCCACCATCAGCGCCACCAGCACTGAAACCGGTGACAACGTCGCCCAAGTCGACGCCAGCGTCGACGGCGATGGCGTCGAAATCGCCTTCAATGTCAAATTCATGAACGAAGTCCTCAGCGTCATCGACAGCCCCCAAGTCGCCCTCGAAACCATCACCGCCATGGAACCAGGCGTCATCAAACCCGTCGGCAATGAAGATTTCACCCACGTCATCATGCCCATGCATTTCAATCGTTAGCGATACAAACCTGAGTTCGGCAATTCACAACTCCACGCCAAACGCCATTTCGAGTGAACTTTTACCCGCCCTTCCCCTTTAGAACCTACCAATCGACAAAGGGTAAAGTGAAATCTTCGATTTCACCCACGTCATCATACCCATGCATTTCAATCGTTAGCGATACAAACCTAAATTCAACAATTCACAGCTCCACGCCAAACGTCATTTCGAGTGAAATTTTACCCGCCCTCCTCATTTAGAACCTACCAATCGACAAAGGGTAAAATGGAATCGAGAAATCTACCCTAACAATACCCTAACCAACAATCACATCGGCTTGATTAATTAAGGAAGTAAATATGTATTTGTGTATCGTTTACTTAAGTCGCCCCACTAATACTTGGCCACATAAGCAGTTAGACACTATTTTGACCGAATTCCGCCAGAAAAATAAAAAAGCCAACGTTACCGGAATGCTGTTATATGGAAACCAGCAGATTTTTCAAGTTTTGGAGGGAGCGCCTGAAGTTGTAAAATCTTTGCTACAGAAAATTGCCGACGATGATCGGCATAAAGATATGGAAGTTATCTTTGACCAACTTATTGAAGACCGCTTTTTCTCTGATTGGTCAATGGCCTTTTTGCCTCTCAAACAAATTGATGTGCTCGATTTACCTGGCTATAGTCGCATTCTTATTGAACCCATCGCCAATGTTATTGCTGATGACAACGAAGTGGTTGACCTTATGCGTATGTTTAAAAAAATTATTCAACGGGATGCACATCAGCACGGCTAACTTCTACAAAACATGCCAAACGGCCGCTATCTTCGCCCGCCAATCCAGCCACACCGCCCGCGTCCACATCAAACCAACCGCTGTCATACCTGCGCAGATACTGTCCGTTTTTCTTATGTCAACAACCATTTACAGCCCGATCAGGGCTGTCATCCTCGCGAAAGCGGGGATCCACTCCTGAAATCACCTTTATTTCGGCTTCGTTCTCCGCAAATCCTACCTGCTCAACAAAAACGGACAGCATCTGCGCAGGCAGGTATCCACTCCTAAAATCTAATCCAAATCCTCTTGTTCTCCACAAATCTCATTCTCAATAAATTTTATCGTATCATGGGAGATGAAGTTTAGAGCCGCCAACTCTAGACTCCATCTCAGCATAAATTTCATTTCTGGTATCTATAAACTTGTTTACCAAATTGATCAACTGAATTTCAATGGTACGCTGTGACATTATTGACTAACCCCTGCAAGTAGAAAAACTTGATTTACCCTACAAACTCTTATAAACAATCTGCTTCAACTCTTCTTCTGTATTAATGTTTTTTACAATATTCCATAATTGCAAACAAGCTGTGTGTAACTGAGCTGTTTTTTGAAGTAATAATTCATGTGTTGTGAAGCCCATAGTTATATAAGCAGAACATTGGGGTTGCTTATCATGTGAATAATATAAGGTAAAAACCCAGTTATCGAATTGTTTAATCCAAACTTCTAACTTATGCAAAAGATTCAATAAATCAGTATGATTTGTTTCTCCAGTTATTTCCGATAAGTGTGGCAATATTATATACCCACATCTCTTTAAGCTCATTATATATTTATCCAAAGCATTATCAACCGTAGCTGCAAAACTAGGAACTCCTTCTCGATGATATGCATAAATCGACCATCCAGAAACAAATTGATGTGATTTCGAATCCTTATATCCAAATTTAATACTCAGCCCACCAATTTGATTTTGGCGATTTATAAGCATTAAGGTATTGATTTTTTGTGAAGTATTCATGGTAAATTGCCAAATGATGAAATTTCTCAATATATTAGTTTAATACAACTTACCCCTAAAATCAATAAAAAATCCCCAAAATCCGCGTCCAAAACCACCAAACCTTCTCCCTACACACCATCACAATATCAATTTCCAAAGCCTCTCGTCACACGCTTCACCATCGATAAACAACCCCAAAATCCCCCTTGCCCTCCCCTTACAACTATGCTAAAATAACCAGAACATCCGTTCGCCCACCTAAAGGACAGATCCCTTATGCCCCAAATAAAATTTACCCGCCACCTCATCCGCTTCTTTCCCACCCTCACCGGCCCCACCTCGGCCACCGGCAATACCATCGCCGCCATCATCACCGACCTCGACCAACAATACCCCGGCCTCGCCACCTACATCATCGATGAACACGGCCGCCTCCGCCGCCACGTCAATATCTTCATCCAAAATGAACTCATCACCGACCGCCAAACCCTCTCTGACCCCGTTGCCCCCGATGATGACATCTACATCTTCCAAGCCCTCTCCGGTGGCTAAATACAAATCCACAACAAAAAGGAAACCGACCATGAACCTCCTCCTCGGCACCCGCAAAGGACTCATCATCCTCAACCAAACCAACAACAACTGGCAAACCGACCGCGAACACCTCCCCGGCGTCCCCGTCTCCTACGCCTGCCGCGACCCCCGCACCAACCACATCTGGCTCCTCACCGACCACGGCCACTGGGGCACCAAAATCTACCGTTCCACCGATAACGGCCAAACCATCCACGAAACCCCCGCCCCCCAATTCCCCCCTGACGCCACCATTTACGACCTCTTCGCCGGCGGCCAACAAAAACCAGCCACCGTCACCTACCTCTGGACCCTCACCCCCGGCGGCCCCGACCAACCCGGCCGCCTCTACCTCGGCACCGAACCCGGCGGCCTCTTCCAATCCGATGACAACGGCGATAGCTGGCACTTAGTCGAATCCCTCTGGAACCACCCCTCACGCCAAGAAAACTGGTTCGGCGGCGGCCGCGACCAAGCCGGCCTCTGCTCCCTTGTCGTCGACCCCCGCGACAGCAACCACCTCTACGCCGGCATCAGCGTCGGCGGCGTCTACGAATCAACCGACGGCGGCCAAACCTGGCACGGCCGCAACCACGGCCTCATCGCCGAATACCTCCCCAACCCCCACGCCGAATACGGCCATGACCCCCACTACCTCGTCGCCAGCCCCAGCAACCCCGACATCCTCTGGCAACAAAACCATTGCGGCGTCTTCCGCTCGGCCGACCGCGCCGCCACTTGGCAAAACCGCTCCCTCCCCGATAACGCCGTCAAATTCGGCTTCCCCATCCACATCGACGAACATGACGCTGACACCGCCTGGGTCATCCCCGCCGTCAGCGACGACCAACGCGTCCCCTTCAACAGCGCCCTCTACGTCGCCCACACCACCGATGGCGGCCAAACCTGGCACCAACAACGTAACGGTCTCCCCCAACAAAATTGCTACGACCTCGTCTACCGCCACGCCCTCGACGGCCGTGGCGACACCCTCATCTTCGGCACCACCAACGGCAACCTCTACCTCTCCACCAACCGCGGCCAAAACTGGACCTCCCTCGGCCACAGCTTCCCTCCCATCTACTCCGTCCGCTTCGCCTAAACTGATTGCCAACAATATCAGCTCAAACGCTATCCCACACCTCCGCTTACAGTCCGATCAGGGCTGTCATCCCTGCGCAGGCAGGGATCCACGCCTAACACCACCTTCACTTCGGCTTCGTTCTCCGCACCACCACCACCCTCAAATCAACAAAAATCCCCAAAATCCCCAAAATCCGCGTCAAAAAACACCAAACCTCACCCCCACCAAAACCTACCTCCCACTCACCGCAAAAAAAATCCTCAAAACCCACCCAACCCTTCCACCTACCAAATCCCATCCCTTCTCCATTACCAACTTTCCACATCATCTTCTTTCAGCTACAATCTAAATCGAATGGGCACTCGTCAACGACGATATCTTCATTCTTCAAGCTCGGCCCATCACCTCTCTACCCAAACCCCAACCCAAACCATTAACCAATGTCGTCTGGGAACCTGTGGTACCAGACACAATCTGGATGCGGCGCCAAATTGTGGAACAATAAACAACTCAATTATAATCTAACAGCATAAGAAACTTCCCACTCTAGCTTATTTCATTTACACGCTACTCAGCTTATCGTAGGCAATAAATATGACAAACATATTCATACCGTCAAGCTATCTCCCCCTCTCCCAACTACAATAAATACTATGATGAATTTTTTACGCTTGTACCTCTCACTCATTTCACTCATTTGCCTACTACTCGTTAGCTGTACGTCTCCCTCCCCCTCGGCCCCCCCCACCGCTACTATCAGCAACACCAATACCCCACTCGCTACCATCTCCCCGACCAATACCAACCCACCACCTCCCCCCGTCATTCAAAACACACCATCCCCTACCAATACCCCCTCACCTCCCACCAATACCCCCGCCACCATCAGCAACACCAATACCCCACCTACTACCATCCTCCCCAACACCCCAACAGCCACCACCCCACC
>DATHYN010000487.1:0-30732 GCA_035459145.1 Anaerolineae bacterium
GCCTTTTTGTCGGGAGGGGGTTTGGGTGAGGGTGATGGCAGGCTGTCACTGCATTCGGAATGACGGGAAGGGGATTATTCATCGGTGGGGGCGCGCTGGACGGCGACTATCTCGGCCATGATGGCGAGGGCGATTTCGGCGGGGGTGCGGGCGTGGATGTTGAGGCCGATGGGGCCGTGGAGGCGGGCGAGTTGGGTCTCAGCGTAGCCATCGGCTTGTAGGCGTTGGCGGCGGGCGGCTTGGGTGCGGCGACTGCCGAGGGCGCCGATGTAGAAGGCGGGGCTGTCGAGGGCGAGGCGAAGGGCGGGGTCGTCGATTTTGGGGTCGTGGCTGAGGAGGGCAACGGCCGTTTGATTCGTCAATGGTATCGTCGCGAACGCTTTACGTGGCCAGAGGGAGTGGCAGTGGTCGGCGTGGGCGAAGCGGTCGCCACTGGCGAAGGTGCGGCGGGGGTCGATGATGATGGTTTGGTAACCAATGGCGCGGGCGAAGGTGACGAGATGGATGGCGATGTGGACGGCGCCGATGATGATGAGGGTTGGGGGGGGTAGATGGATGTCGATAAAGAGTTGGGTGCCGTCGTCGAGTTGGTGGGTGTGGCTGGTGTGGTTGGTGAGGGCGTCGTGGGCGAGTTGGCGGGCGGTGGCGGTGTGGGGGCCGAGGTCGTTGTATTGGTCGCCAGCGGGGGTGAGGGCCATTTGGCGGCCGAGGTGGTTGGTGGGGGTGGCGATGATGGTGATGGTGGCGGTGGGGGTGTGTTGGTGCCAATGTGGTTGCAGGAATTGGTAGAGGGCGTGGTCGAGGGGGGTGAGGAAGACGGAGATTTGGCCACCGCAGGCGAGGCCGACGCTTTGCGCAGTCTCATCGGAGACGCCGAAGGTGAGTTGTTGGCTGCGGCTGGGCTGGTCGAGGCCGGTGCTGATAACGGCCGTTTCCACACACCCGCCACTGACTGAGCCGTGCATGGTCCCATCGGGGGTGAAGATCATTTTGGAGCCGATGGGGCGTGGGGCGGAGCCCCAAGTAGCGGTAACGGTCGCGATCATAATGGTTTTATCGGTCTCTAACCATTGGTTGAGTTGGGGGAGGAGGTCATGCATGGGTGGCTCCTTGTTGGGTTTGCCACGCGGTCCACAGGATGTGGTGGTGGGGTTGTTGTAGGTAGCGTTCTTGTTGTTGGGGGTCGTTGTTTTTGGCGAGGTGTTTGTTGATGTAGTCGATGGCGAGGGTGAGGAGGGCGTGGGGGGCGGTGGGGTGGCCGAGGGTGGTGAGGACTTCCCAGGCGAAGCGGAGGGCGCAGAGGTGGTCTTCGGCTTGGCCGGGGTCGCCCCCTTCTTCGAGGTAGTAGTGGGCTACTTTTTCGGCGTATTGTTGGCTGAGGGTGTGTTGGTTGTGGGCGAGGTGGATTTTGGCGAGGCCGGCCCAATCTTCGACGAGGAGGTGTGGTTGGTCCATTTTTTCATGGATTTTGAGGGCGGCTTGGTAGTAATGGTGGGCGTCGTCGTAATTTTGTTGGTCGATGGCGAGTTGGCCGAGGCTGGTGAGGGTGCTGCCCTCGGCCTGTTCGTTTTTGATTTCGCGCCAAAGAGTGAGGGCTTGTTGGTAATGGTCGTTGGCGGCACTGTATTTTTGTTGGCGGTGGAGGACGGCGCCGAGGTTGTTGAGGCTAATCGCTTCGCCATTGCGGTTTTTGATTTGGCGGCGGATGGCGAGGGCTTGTTCGTAGTAGGTTTGGGCGGCGGGGTAGTCGCCTTGCATGGTGGCGGCGTTGCCGAGGTTGTTGAGGCCGGCGCCCATGCCTTGCAGGTTGCCGATTTCTTGTTGGATGAGATAGGCTTGTTCATAATATTTTTGGGCGACGTTGTAACGTCCTTGGAACCAGTTGACGGCGCCGAGGTTGTTGAGGCTGGCCGCTTCCCCGTAGCGGTCACCGATTTGGCGACGGATTTCGAGAGCGGCTTGGTAATATTTTTGGCTGTTATCGAAATCGGCTTGGTACCAGCCGAGGTTGCCGAGACTGTGGTAGTTGGCGCCTTGACCATGTTTGTTGCCGAGTTTTTGCCAGATGGTGAGGGCTTGTTCGAGGTAGGTTTGGGCGGTGGCGTATTGGGTTTGGTGAATGGCGGTGTTGCCGAGACCATTGAGGCTGTTGGCGATTTGTTGTTGATTTTGGCTTTGTTGGGCGTAAGCGAGGGCGTATTCGTATTTGTGATGAGCAGCGGCCATTTGGCCTTGTTGGCGGAGGGTGTTGCCCCAGAGCCAGTACGCTTCGGCGAGGATGACGGGGGCGGGTGGCGGGGTGGTGTTGATAATTTGTTCGACGTATTGTTTGACTTGTTCGTATTGGCTGATGGCGGTGGCGTGGTGGGCGTAACGGAGGGTGATGGTGAGTTGGGTTTGGATGGATGAGGGGATGGTGAGGGTGGCGAGACGGTCGAGATCGGCTAATTGTTCGTCTCGCTGGCCTTGCTGGTCGTACGCTTGTTCGCGGGCGGTTAATAGTTGGAAGATGGCTTGGGTATCTGTTGCGGGGGTGATGGCGAGGGCGCGGGTGAAGGCGTTGATGGCGACGGCGTGTTGGTAGCGGTCGAGGGCTTGGTGGCCGAGTTGGTTGAGGTAGAGGCAGGCTTTGATGTAGGCGTCGGTGGCGCCGAGTTGGTAGGCGTTGTCGTAATGGTAAGCGAGGGTGCCACAGTAGTCATCGAGTTGGTCGGCGTATAGTTTTTCGCCAGTTTGGGCGGCGAGGTAGTGGATGTCGCGGAGGCGGGCGCGGAGTTGCATTTCGTAGGCGGCGTCACGCATGAGGGCGTGTTTGAAGATGTATTGTAGGTCGTTGAGGAGGGCCCAGATTTGTTCTTGGGTGGCGATATCGATTTCGGAGGCGATGTCACGTTGGAGGATTTGGTAGAGGAGGCGGGATTCGAATTCGCGGCCGAGGACGGCGGCGGTTTGGATGACTTGTTTGACTTGTTGGTCGAGGCGGTCGAGGCGGGCGATGAGGAGGTTGTTGAGGGTGGCGGGGAGGGTGGGGATTTGTTTGGCGAGGGTGTAGGTGGGTAGTTGGCGGTTGGAGAGGAGGACGAGGGCGTCTTGTTGTTGGAGGTAGTAGAGGATTTGTTGGATGAAGAAGGGGGTGGCGTTGGTTTTGTCGAGGAGGAGTTGGTGGAGGGTATCGTCGATGGGGTGGCCGAGGGTGTTTTGGGCGAGGGTACGGACGGATTCGGGGGGGAGGTTATCGAGTTCGATGGTGTGAGTGGGGGTATCGGGGGCGAGTTGGTAGGTGGGGGGTGAGCCGTCATCGTGGTAGCGGGAGGTGATAAGGATGAGGAGGGGGGCGTTGTTCGTTTGGCGGGTGAGGGTGTGGAGCATTGCTTGGGAGGCATCATCGAGCCATTGGCCGTCTTCGATTTCGAGGATGATAGGTTGGCGGCGGCATTCGGCTTGGATGAGCATACTGATGGCGATGAGGGTGTTTTGGTAGCGCCCTTCGGCGGAGAGTTGTTCGTATAGTGAGTTAGGCCAATGAAGGCCGAGGAGGGCACCGAGGAGAGAGTGGGTGCGTTGAAGCTCATCTCGTTGGCGTTGGCTGTGGGGGAGGGTGGTGAGATGATTGGTGAGGTCTTGAAGGCGATGGTGGAAGGCGTCTTTGTTGGCTTGGGTGGTGGCGCTGGCGATTTGGCCGAAGTAGTCGCGAAGGGCATAGACGAAGGGGCTGAACGCTTGTTGGAGGATGGGGTCGGTTTGGGCGCGGAGCCAGCGGGTGCGGGGGCCTATTTTTTGGCCGAGGGCGAAGACGAGGTGGGATTTACCGATGCCGGCGGGGCCGTAGATGATGGCGACGCCGGCGCGTTGGCCGTTGAAGAGGGGTTGGGCGAACTGGATGAGTTGGTTGAGTTGGTCGTCGCGGCCAACCATTTGTTGGGCAAAGACTTGGGATTCGATGGTTTTGTTGGTGAGGCGGTAGGTGGGGATGTTGCGGTCGAAGCCTTTGTAGGGGAGGGCGCCGAGGGCGACGAAGTCGAAGCCGGGGTGGAGGGCGACTGGTTTGGAGACAAGGATTTGGCCCCAGTCGGCGCGCATCATGAGGCGGGCGGCGAGGTTGACGACGGTGCCGAGGCCGGTGTATTCGTCTCGTTGGGGGCTACCAACGAAGCCGGCGTAGATGGTGCCGTGGGTGATACCGGCGCGCCAAATGGTGGCGTTTGATTGGTCTTGGAGGGTAAGGATAAAATCGAGGGCGCGTTGTTGGTTATCTTCGTGGGCGGTGGGAGCGCCGAAGAGGATGAGGATGGTGCCCCCTTTGTCATCGAAGTTGACTTTGTTGAAGTAGCCACCAAATTGGGAGGTGGCGTGCATGACTTGGGGGATGAATTGGTCTAGGTTTTTGTTTTGGAAGGAGATGAAGATGGTGGAGACGTCGCGAAATTCGGCTTGGTGGGGCATTTCCCAGAGGTGGGCGGGGAAGAATTGGTGGGCGGTGGTGGGGATGGTGGCGGGGGGTGGGGCCGAGGTGGGGGGTGGTGGGGTAGTGGGGAGGGTGAGGAGTTGGGCATAATCGGGTTGGCGTTGATGGTAGATGATGGTAGTGGGGAGTTGTTGCTGAAGGGTGGTGTGGAGAATGATATCGTTGGCTTGGGCGATTTGTTCCGCTTGAATCGCTTGCTCGATAGCGGGACCGGTAAAAAAGTAGGCTTGGCGTTGGTCGGTGCCTATAATTTGCCAAGTGACAGCCCCGCTGGCTAGGCCTTGTTTGAGGGCGAACTGGATATTGTGATTTTGGTGGGGGGTGATCTGTTGTTGAAATAGTTGGCGGATGGTGTAAACGGCGTGGAGAGCATTAATGGGCGGGGTAGGTTGGGGAAAGATGGCGGTGAAGGCATCGCCGGAAAAGCTACTAATGAAGCCATCGTAGTGGTAAATGGTGGTGATGATGGGGGAGAAGATATCGTTGAGGATGGCGGCGAGTTGTTCGGCACCTTCTTTGCCATGGGTCATTAAGATTTGGGTGATGGGGGTGAAGCCGGAGATGTCGATGAAGAGGGTGGTAGCGGTTAGGGTGCCGGTGATATGCCCGTTTTCATATTGGTGGGCAACAAATTGGGGAATTAGTTGATGCATAGAGCCGATTATCCTTCATACTGGGCATGAGAAGTTTGGCTGTGATGGGGGTGAGGTGCCGTGATTATTTGAGTTTGCTTTGGATTTCGCGCTCGAAACTGCTATTGGCGCTAAAGGAGAGATGGTGGCGTTGGCAGATGGCTTGGCGGGCGGCGAGGTAGTGGGTGAGGAGTTGGCGGAGGTGTTGACGGGTGAGGTTGGTGTCATGGTTGTAATAGATATTGAGGAGGTTTTGGTAGGCGGGGTTGTCAGTGGGGAGGGCGGCGAGGAGTGTGGGGAGGGTGAAGGAGAGGAGTTGGAGATAGATGGGGAATGGTTTGGTGTGGTCGCCACGGGCAAGGAGGCGGTCGATGTCCCAGAGCATGACCCAGAAGCGGTTGTCGAGGCGGGTGAGCTCGGTGGTGGTGGGGGCGGTGAGGCCGGGGACGGCCGAGGGGGCGTTTTGGGCGTAGGCCTCGGCCCAACCATCCTTGTCTTTGAGAACGCGGATTTCTTTGTCATGGTAGTTGGGTTGGAGTTCGGTTTGGAGCTCGTAGCGGTAGTCGACTTTGACACCATTACTGTAGAGGGCGATGTGGAAGTAGGGGCGGATGTGGTCGGCGTCGAAGGATTTGGCGGGGACGTAGGGGAGGACGGATTGGGCGAATTGGCGGCGGTCGTTGTAGGCGTTGTCGCGGGTGGCTGCATCGGTGAAGACGAGGGCGACGTCGAGGTCGGAGTAGGCGTCGTTGGTACGGCGGCCGTAGGAGCCGGAGAGGAAGCAGATGGTTATTTGGGGGTGGCCGAGGACACGTTGTTGTAAGCGGGTTAAGAAACGGTCTTGTTCATACATATTTATATTATTCCGTTGTATATGCTTTTATCGTTTCGATGATTACATCCGGCCGATCTTTGTTCATTTGGTGGGTGCTGTTAATGACGAGTTGGAATTGGCCTTGGGTGGATTGTTCGGCGAGTTTTTCGAGTTGTTGGTTACGTCTTTGGTGAATGATGTAAAAGGGGGAGTCGGGTGGGTAGTTGTTTTCGATGCCTAGAACGGTGAGGGGCATGTCGGGGATGACGGCGCCATTGTTTTTGACATCGTCGGCGGCGGCATTGGAGACGATGGCTTGCATTTCTTGGGCCGAGGTGCGCCACCAGTTTTCGTAGGTGAGCATTTCGTAGTAGATGTCAGGTTCTCCTTCGGAGATGAAAACGGCGCTGGGTGCCATCTCTTTGGGGTCTAGGGCGCGGATAATGCCTAAACGGCTTAAGAAACCGAAGAAGTTGTATATGTGGATTAAGGAAGCTTGTTGGCTTTGGATTTCGGGAGGGAGGATGTCATTATCGATTTCAGTGGCAGGGTCAACTAATATTAATTGGGTGACATCGTCATCGATTTGGGCTAAGATGCGTGATGATAAGCCGGTATAGGAGAAACCGACAATAGTATAAGGTGGGGGTATGTCGGCGGTGTCGAGTAGTGATGATAGTTCTTGGGCGATGTTGGTGGGGGTGCGGGCAATGGGGCTGGATTCGCTCCAGCCGTAGCCGGCGCGATCATAGGCGCAGACGCGGGTGAATTGAGCGGTTTGGGTGAAGACGGTGCCCCAGAGAGAGGACCAGCCGCCAAGGCCAGCGTCTAAAATAACGGTGCCACCTTCGTAGTTATCTGGTTGGCGGCAATGGATGTGCATGTCGATGTTGTTGACAGTGATGATAGTGCCGGGCGGGGAGGGTTGGGTAGCTGTTTTGTGGTTGATAAACAAGCGTGTGATCACACCGCCAGCTATGATAAAAAGGAGGAGGAGGAAGAGAAAAATACGTTTAAACCAGATTTTGAACTTGCTTTTTTTTCGTTTTTTGGTTGGTGAGTTTGCCATTGCATTCCTGTGGAGGGTGTTATTGGTTTAGGGGTGGGATGTTTATGTTGAGCGTGTGAGTTATTAAGACCAAGAGTGAATTAAAAGTGTACTTTATTATATTTGACATGGGCGTAATGGCAAGCAAGTGAGTTAGGGCAAGGTTTGGTGGTTTTGAATGCGGATTATGGGGATTGTGGGGATTTTTCTGAACGGCCGCAGGCGCATAGTTTTTTGTTATTGGTGATAGACATTACTTGTTGTTTAGTTAATTACTTCGCCTAAGACAATAAGCACATCATTGGCTAGGAATTTTTCCTGTAAACTCGGCCCATAAATAAATTTGCCATCCCGTTGAATGGCCAAGACTAATTGATCATGATCCTCTTTTAGTTTTTGAGGCGTCATACCAACAAATTGAGGGAATTTATCGAGATGGATATCGATAAAATGTTTCGATTCATCATTGGGGAGAAGCATATGTTGCCAGAAGTCACCAACGACAGGATTTAGTAGTTGGTAGGCGGCTTGTAAGCCCCCCACAAAGCTAGGCACTGTGACTTTGTGCGCCCCAGCGAGATAGAGACGGCGGGCATTGGCGTTGTCGATGGCGGCGGAAACGATACGGATATTATTGTTTTTTAGTTTAGGCGCCATATCACGGACACTGAGAATGATGGCAATATTTTTGCTATCTGTGTCGGCCGTGGCAATGAGTCCTCGGGCACGGGCTAAGCCACTGCGCAGTAAGAGTTGCTCATCGGTGATGTCATCATGTATAAGGTAGGGGACATTCATGTGGTCAGCCAACTCGGCCAAAGACATAAGCTCCTCTTTGGCTTGGTGTACCTCTTCTGTTTGGTATTCAAATTGAGCAATCCAAGAGCTTAGGTACTCTTCATTGATCCAAAGAAGGCTTTGTTTGAGGGTTTCTTCATCTTCTGCTAGCCAGATGAAAGGTTCGCCTCGTCGATAAAGTTGACTGGTAACGCGATGGCTCAAATCGGTGGCACCACAAATGATGTAATGGTCTTTTAAATTTTTGATTGCATTCATACGACGATTCTCAATAGCTCTCTCTTTGCGATTTAATTCGTGGTCAATGACGATGGCGGCGAGGGTGGATATGGCGTAGCCGGCGAAGCCAACGGCCGTTACAGTAAAAAAGATAGAAAAAACCCGTCCCGTGACTGTTTGGGGGGATAAATCACCATAACCAACCGTGGTCATGGTGATAATCGTGGCATACAAAGCGTCTAGCAAGGACCAACCTTCTATCCAAGCATAACCAAGTGTACCTAAAAATATGAGGGCAATGATGGGGGCGCTGGCAATGGCTAGACTTGATTTGCGAATGGCTTGGGATACCCTTTTTATTTTTTTGATAATGTGTGTTAGATAAAAGAACATGAATTTAGGGTGTTTTATTGGGAACAGGTGTTAAGTAAGGTGAAATCGATTTACTTTGCGCTATTATATTTAACAACTGAATAATGACAACAATAGCGTTCTATGGATTTGATATACGTTGTTGCCACCGTTGCCATAAAAATTGATGGTCAGGTTGGGCTAAGTACATTGCTTGATCAGCGGGGTCTGGGTTGGTTTCAAGATATTTTGTCATTATCTGCCTAGCTGTGGTTAAAATTTTATCAGCTGAGGCTGTTTGGCCTAACTCGCTTAATGCTTCCCAGGTAAAGCGGAAGGTTTGCATAGAGTTTGGTAGTTTGTGTGAATTTGGGTTTTCTATTAGATTTTCAAGAAGTTGTTGGCAATGGGTGTGGGCCGAGTTTAAATTACCTTGTGCTAATTTGACTTTGGCTAACCCAGATAGATCAGCATTTATGTAAATTTGTTCCCCCATATCTTGATGTATAGCCAATGCTTGTTCATAATAGGTTTCAGCCAAGCTTGTGTTCTTTTGTTGTAAAGCGACTACACCTAATTGGTTGAGGCAATGGCTTTCCCCGCGACGATGACCAATCTGTTTTAAAATTGATAACGCTTTTTTCAGATAACTGTTAGCTTGGTCATAGTCGTTGTGATAGAGGGCTAGGAGGCCAATAGCTTTTAGATTTAGCCCCTCCAAAAATTGAGCTTCTGTTTCTATGCTAATGGTTAACGATTCATCTATTAAGGTTGCTGCTTTTTCGTAGTCTCCTTTTTGCATATGTAGCCAACTTAAATTATATAGAGCTATTCCTTGTTGAGTTAAATGACCGATTTTACGGAACAGGTCCAATGTTTTTTCATAATAGATAATGGCGCCGGCTTGTTTTTCTTGCATTGTATACACAGCGGCGAAACCATCAAAACAGTCAGCTAATGAGGTTGGGTCATTTGTTTGGTAGCAAACGGTTAAGGCCCTTTTAAAATAACTATGTGATTTTCTGTAATCTTCTTTTTGCCAAGCAGACCAGCCTAATTGGCACAGAAAAAAAGTGACTTGCTTTAAATCATTTATTTGTTCAGCTAATTGTAACCCTTTTTCATATTGTTCTTTGGCTTGAGAGTACTTACTGGTTCGCCATGCGGCAAGACTCCAAGTTTTATGACCTTCAATGATTTGGTGGAGATTATCTGTTTTAGTGGCTTGTTCGATTGCTTTTTGGGCTAACTTTATAGCTTGTTCATAGTTTCCTGTTAAGCAAGCGAGTTCTGCTTGCAGTAAGACGACTTCATTTTGCTCCGTGACGCTTAGGTGGGTGGCTAAATGGGCTAGTTGGGTTAAGTCTGCTTCTTGTGTT
The DNA here is from genome assembly GCA_035459145.1 of Anaerolineae bacterium. Lineage (GTDB taxonomy): Bacteria > Chloroflexota > Anaerolineae > Promineifilales > Promineifilaceae > DATHYN01. The sequence continues at coordinate 9,707 of DATHYN010000487.1, forward strand.
TCTCGATTTCCTAAACGGTCATATACCTTTGCCCGCCATAGATAAAGGTCATATTGTTTTTGTATATCATTTTCAGGTGTTAAGGTTAATGCTTTGCTAAAGTAGGTGATAGCATGATTGTTCTCAAAGTTTTCCCATGCTTTTTCTCCGGCTGATTGCAAATAGAATTGGACAATTGGCCGGATATCGTGTTGGCCTAAGTGATAAGCGGTTTCATAATGATAAGCGAGTTTGTCATAATGATTGGGTAGTTGGTGGGCGTATAATTGTTCAATCATTTGGGCGGCGAAATGGTGTAAGTGGCGTAAGCGGCCGCGTAGTTGCATTTCGTAGGCGGCTTCACGAAGTAAGGCGTGCTTGAATATGTATTGGAGCATATCGAGCATTATCCAGATTTGTTCTCGTTCGGCTAGAGCTAGTTCTTGGGTGAGGTCACGTTCGAGGATGCGGGTTAGGAGGCGGGTATCAAATTCTTGGCCGAGGACAGAGGCTGTTTGAACGACCTCTTTTACTTGTTGGGTGAGACGATCTAGACGGGCAATTAAGAGGGCGTTGATTGTTGTTGGTAGTTCAAAGTTGTTGTTGATTAATGTGATGAGTGGCTGGCCATTAATCTGTTTTGTCTGTAATAGGTTGTTTTCTTGCAAATAGTATAAAATTTGTTGGGCAAAGAAAGGGTTGGCATCCGCTTTTTCCAAGAGAATCGTTTGTAAGGGAGGGGCGATAGGGGCACCTAATATATCTTGGGCTAGGGTTTGCAGGGCGATGGTAGAGATAGGGGATAAATCAATGGTTAAGGTGGGGATTTTGTCATCGATATTAAATGTGGGTTGTGAGCCATCATCGGTATAACGGGAGGTTATGATAATCAAAATGGGGAAATTTTGTATTTGTCGCGTTAAGGTGGTTAGTAGCTCATGTGAGGCTTCATCTAGCCAATGAGCATCTTCTATTTCAACCATAATTGGTTGGCGTTGGCTTTCCGCTTGCAATAACATGCTGATGGCTATTAACATATTTTGGTAGCGACCTTGGGCATCTAACTGGCTATATAATGAATCCGGCCAATAGAGGTCAATAAGAGCACCTAAAAAAGAACGGGTTCGTACTAACTCATCATGTTGTCGCTGGCTATGTGGTAAAGGGGCTAAGGAAGATAATAGATCGTTTAAGCGGTGGTCAAAATTAGTTTTATTCTCACTTTCAGTCGCGTTGACTAGTTGTCCAAAATACCCTTTTAAGAAATAAACGAATGGGCTGAAAGCTTCCTGTAAAATCGAATCACATTGCCCGTTTAGCCAGCGCACGTTGGTGCCTAATGATTGCCGCCAACTGTAGGTTAAATGGGATTTGCCAATACCTGCTTGTCCATAAATGATGGCTACTCTAGCTTGTTGCTCTATAAAGAGAGGTTGGGCAAAAGTAGCTAAAGCGTTGAATTCACGCTCTCGGCCCACCATTTTGTGCCGAAAAACTTGCTGGACTAATGATTTGCCTTGCAATAAGTAAGTTGGTATCGGTTGAGAAAATCCTTTATAAGGCAATTTTCCTAGAGAGATAAAATCAAAACTGGGATGCAAGGCGATTGTTTTGGAAACAAGCACCTCCCCCCATGAGGCGTGCATCATCAGCCGCGCGGCTAGGTTGACGATACTACCCATACAAGCATATTTATCACGCAGCGGAATGCCAACATAGCCAGCATAAACTGTGCCGAAGGTGATACCAGCCCGCCATTTTAAGGGGAAATCATTGTCAGTTTTCATGGCCAAGATGAATTGTAAGGCGCGTTGGATATCATTTTCATGAGTTGTCGGTGCGCCAAAATGGACAACAAATAGCCCCCCTTTGTCCCCAAAATCTGTTTCGACAAAGAGGCCATCATACCGATTGACAAGAAGCATCGCCTGGGTAATAAAGTTGTTAATTGTGTCTAGTTCTAGTGTGCTTTCAAAAGAAACGAAGAGTGTAACGACATCACGGAATTCGCCTTGTTGTGTCTTTTGCCATAAGGATGGGGCAAAGAATTGAGAGGCGATTGATAGTGGTATGGTTGGTGGGGATATTGTTTGTGAGGGGAAGTTTGTGGTCGCAGATAATTTGATAAGTTGGGCGTAGGTAGAATTTAGGGGGGTGGTGGTAATAGTTGTTGGGGGTAGTAATGCTTGAAGATGAGCATCGATGATGATATCTCCTTTTTCGGCTTGGTGTTCAGCGTAAGCACAGCCATCAATAGCTAAGCCTCGGAAAAAATAGGTTTTCCTTTCAGCGAAACCGATTATTCCCCACTCAACGGTGCCGGCTGATAAGCCTTGTTTGACTTGTAGTCTAAAATCACCAAATTGGGTTTGGTAGTGACCTTGCTGCTTGAACGTTTGGCGAATGTAGAGGGCGGTTATGCAAATGGCGAGCGGCCGTGTTTGTTTGTGATAAGGGAAAACGGCCGTAAAGGCGTCGCCAGCAAAACCAGTTATGAACCCACCTTGTTCATAAATGGCATGAATAATGGGGTCAAAGATTTGGTTGATGATATTGACCAATACCTCGGCCCCTTCCTTACCATGCGCCATTAACGCTTGGGTCATCGGTGTGAAGCCGGAGATATCGAGAAACAGGGCAGTAGCAGGGAAATGACCGTGTAAATGTCCCGCTTGATATTGTTCATAAATAAAGTGGGGAATTAGGTTATGCATAGACTATACTTATTGTTTATTGACTACTAATTATGTACTTTGATTGTATCATTTTGCATCTGTTTTAACGAATTGAGCCAGCAACAAAAATTTTTGAATTTGTTCTTGATTTTCCTGAATTGACAAGGCATGTTACCTCTGTTACTATACCGTCTAAGTTTAGGAGCGCTCCCAATTTTACTGGGAGCATTATACCCACTAAAAATACCCCTTGATGGAGGACGCGCATGCAACAGAAAACCGGGTTTCAGGTCATTTTTGCCTATTGTTTTATTATTTTGATTAGTATTAGCTTTTTGGTACCGCAGGCGATAGGACAGTATCGGCAGGGAAGCGCGGTTTGTGCTACGGTTAGCAATACAAATGATAGTGGTGCCGGCTCTTTGCGACAAGCGATTGCGGATTGTCCACCGGGTGAGACTATTTTGTTTGCTAGTGGGTTGGCTGGGGGGACGATTACGCTTAGTAGCGAACTGTTTCTTAGCAAAAATGTGACCATTGATGCGACGGATGCGGCTGGGTTGGCGTTAAGTGGGGGAAATGCGGTACGGGTCCTCAATGTGAATGGGGGTGTCATTGCTGAATTGAGAGAGGTGACGATTCGTGATGGGGCCTCTATTAATGGGGGTGGGATTTATAACAATGGTGAGTTGACGCTAACAAATGTGACTGTGCGTGATAATGTTGAAAATAGCGTGGGGCCGGCTGATTGGCAGAAAGGGGGCGGTGGGATTCATAATGTTAATATTTTGACCCTTAATAATAGTGCTGTCTTCAATAATAGTAGTAATAACCATGATGGGGGTGGGATTTATAGTTATCAGTTTACGACTTTGACGATTAACCATTCCGCTATTTATGGGAATACGGCGACCAATGTGGCCGGGGGAATTCGTTCTTTGGGGAATACGACGATTTATAATAGTACGATTAGTGGTAATACGGGCTCAGCGTGGGAAGGGGGTGGTATTTTCCATTCAGATGGGTTGATGACGTTGGCGCAGGTGACGGTTACTGATAATACGGGTGGGGCTGGCAATAGTGGTGGGATTTTTGCGTGGAGTGGTGTGGTTACGTATCAAAACAGTATTATTGTTAATAATGCGGGGGCCGAGTGTGGGGTGAATACGGGCTCTTTTACATCTAATGGGTACAATCTTTTTAATACCGGTCCGATGGGGTGCCCAACAAGTGGGACAGATTTAACGTCGGCGGCACCGGGGCTTAATGCGTTAGCTGATAATGGGGGAGCGACATGGACACATGCTTTGCAAGCAAGTAGTCCAGCGATTGATGCGGTGCCAGATGGTATGAATGATTGTGTGGCGGGGGTGACGGTCGATCAGCGGGGGGCGGTACGGGCGAACGGTGTGGGGCAAGGGGGTAGTGGTTGTGATATTGGGGCGTATGAATTTGATTCAACGATTGCTAATTTGGCCCCGGTGGCAAATGATGACAGTGGGGTGACGCCGCCGGATACGCCGTTGAGTGTGTCGGCACCCGGTGTGTTGGGGAATGATACGGATCCGAATGGGGATGGGTTAACGGCCGTTCTCAACACCCCGCCCACCCCGGCCCAATCATTCACACTCAATAGCGACGGCTCCTACGACTTCATCCCCACCTCCGGCTTTACCGGCATCGTTACCTTTACCTACCACGCCAATGATGGGGCACTTGATTCTAATGTGGCTACCGTCACCATCACCGTTGATATCGTGCCTAACGACCCGCCAGTAGCGACAGCTGATAATTATGTGACCTCGATGGGTGTGCCGCTTAATGAGGCCGCGCCGGGTGTGTTGGGGAATGATACGGATGGGGATGGGGATGGGTTGACGGCCGTGTTAGATACGCCCCCCACCAATGCTTTATCTTTTGCGTTGAATAGTGATGGCTCGTTTGATTATACACCCAATAATGGATGGACGGGTGTTGATAGTTTCAGTTACCATGCGTATGATGGTGTGGCCGCATCTAATGTGGTGACGGCGACAATTAATGTGACTAGTGTGGTGTGTCCCGCTGGGGCGGTGCCCGCTTTGCCCGGTATCGGCTGTTATCGGACAAGTGCGCCCGGAGGCTCAACAATTAGTGGTAGTCCGGCCACCACTAACAATTTTACGGGATGGATTGATACCAATAATTGGTCGTCTTCTTTAATTTGGAAATGGGGGGCGGAAAATCATTCCGCCGTGATGACGCCTCATCCGTTTAGCATGCAAGCTGAAAGTGATGGTCTACGCTTGGCTCATGTGGTTGATGCGGTGGATACAGGGAATGCGGCGCATTACAGTTTTGGCACGGAACATGCGTATGTGACGGTGAATGGGCTTAATGCGTCCCAAACGTTGGTGGAGAAAGTGACTGATTGGATGACGGTAGCTGATTGGACAGGTGGTGGGCAAAATATGCAAGCGACGCTGGGGCATGGGATGCCTTATGTCTATTTTGAGAAGACGACAGCGGGGGAATTTCATATTAAGTTTGCTGGGGCGATGAATAATATCACCAATGTGGGTGAAGTGTTGGCGATTACGCCAGCTAACAATTGTGGTTGTCGTCGTTATGCATTTTTTGGCCCGCCGGGGTCGACGTGGACGACGAATACGGTGGGGCAGAGGTGGGCCGAGTTGAATGATCCGACTGGTAAGAATTATATGGTTGTGGCCGTGTTGCCGACTACGGATGATACGCGCCTCGAATATTTCCGCCAACATGCGTACAACTTTATCACCGATACAACGGCGACGTATGAATATGATCAAGCCAAAGCGGAAGTGACGACGACTTTTACGGTTGGTTTTGAAGCGAAAGAGAGTGGGGCTGGTTATGCGACAACACCATTGTTGGCGTTGTATCGGCATCAATGGTTGTATAGCAGTGCGACAGTAACAGGGGATACATATGTGACGTCGCGGGGTGAGATGCGGGTGATTGCCAGTGATACGTTTACCACGGCGGTGACATTAGACGGAATTCTGACGACTTTACCTGACGTGGCTAATGGTGCTGGTTATAGTTCGGCTACATTGCAAAGTTATGTTAGTGCCATTTATAATCCAGCCCATAATTACAGTCAGGGGCAATCGGACACATACTGGGTGGGGAAAGATTTGAATCGGGCGGCTCAGTTGGCGATGATTGCCGATCAGCAGGGGATGATTACGGAGCGTGATAGTTTCCTGACTTATCTCAAGAATACGTTAGAGGATTGGTTTGATGGCTCGGCCAGCACGCCCCACTTCTATTATGACAGTAATTGGACCGTGTTGAATGGTTATCCAGCTAGCTTTAATGCGGATGTAGAGTTAAATGACCATCATTTCCATTATGGCTACTTTATTTATGCGGCGGCGATTATCGCCCAATACGATCCCGCTTGGGCGGCAAGTTACGAAGGGTCTGTTAATTTATTGATTAAAGATACGGGCAACTGGGATCGGAACGATACGCAGTTTCCCTATAGCCGTCATTTTGACCCGTACGCGGGGCATGGTTGGGCGAATGGACCATCTCTGTTTGGGACGGGGAATAATCAAGAATCGAGTTCGGAGGCGATGAACTACTATCAAGCGGTGACATTGTGGGGGGCGAATATTGGTGATAATGTGATTCGTGATCATGGGATTTATATGTACACCAGTGAACGGACGGCGATTGAGCAGTATTGGTTTGATGTAGATGAGCAGGTGTTCCCGCCGGAGTTTCCTTATGAAGTGGTGGGGATTTTGTGGGGGGATGGGCAGACGCATACGGTGTGGTGGTCAAATAATCCGGAAGAGATTCATGGGATTCAGGTGTTGCCGGTGACGGGTGGGTCGTTGTATTTGGGGCGGCGACCGGATTATGTGAATCGGAATATTGCGGAGTTGGTGGCCGAGGGGGGAGTGGGGCCGAGTCGTTTGTGGCAGGATATTATTGCCCAGTTCCGCGCATTCGATGATCCAGCGGGTGCTATCAGTATGTTTAATGCGGGTTATGGTGTTGAGCAAGGGGAAACGTTGGCGCACACGTATCATTGGTTGCATAATATGGATACGTTGGGGACGTTTGATACGGTGGTAACGGCCGATATTCCCACTTATGCCGTCTTTGATCAGGGTGGGACATTAACCTATGCCGCTTATAATCCAACTGATGCTGCCATCTGTGTCAATTATTCGGATGGGGCGGGTCTTGATGTGCCCGCACGTTCCCTCGCTTCTGGTGATGGGAGTGATACGTGCAGTTGTGCGCCACCAGCTGATTTAACCGATGTGTCTATTGAGGTGGCCGTCAATGAGGTTAAGATTAGTTGGAGTGATGTGGGTGCGGATGAATATTTAGTTTATCGTGACACACAGCCGTATTTTAGTATCGGAACCGGTTCTTATGTGGGGACAGCTACCTCGCCTTATACCCATAGTAATGGGGCGGGTGATGCGGCCACGAATTATTATTATCATATCGTGCCGAATAATCTATGCGGTAGTGCGGCCAATCCCTCAGTAGGGATGAGTGCGTTTGATTTTGCGGTGGTACCGGGAGGATAATAAAATAGTCTATTATCCTAGAAAGCCATGGCTTAACTAGGTCATTAAAAGCAAATCACTTTAGAGCAATTATGGTGCCAAATATATCATATTTGTACTGACTTTTATATCCTTCGATACATGTGAACAAATATAAAATTCGTTAAAATAAGAATATAAGGAATTTTTAAATAAACTATGCAAAATGATTGCAAAGGAGTATTTACTATATGGAAAATGATAAAAACAGTCAAAAAGTCAGTTATTTGCGATTTTTTGGAATGATTGGTAGTTCAATGGTTATTATGTATCTTTTGATGTACCTTAATTCCGCTCAAGTTTTAGATCATGCATGGTTTAGCGAAACGCGGTTATTTATGACAACTATCATGGGTAGTTCCATGATGGCTGTGATGATGTTTTTTATGCTGGACATGTATAAAAACCGTAAAGCAAATATCGCTATCTTTATCGGTGCTGGTTTGTTATTGTTGTTGTCAGTATGGTTGGTACGTAGCCAAATCACGGTAGATGGTATTGACTATATGGAAGGAATGATTCCGCATCATTCTATCGCTATTTTAACCAGTGATCGAGCAGGTATTGAAGATGTCCGTGTCAGAGAATTGGCTAATGAAATTATTGATGCTCAACAATGTGAAATCAAAGAGATGGAGTGGTTAATTGAAGATATCCGTGCTAATGGGAGTGTAGATACAGAAGCGGGGAAGAATGGGCGAGCAGTACCTGATTTTTGTTGATACGTCATTGTTATGTGACGCAATAGTTGGGCGGGGTGTTAATGGAACTACACAGTGATGATTGCGTGGTTTGGTAATTTTATGTTCTTTTCCCTAACCTAATGTGGATGCCACAGCTCATTTTTTATACGCGGCTATAATCTTCCGATGCCAAGGAATATTTTCTACTATCTTTGTTCGCGTCGTTTCATCTTTTATCTTGTCCGCCTCGGCCATCACCCCCGCATACACCGCCGCCAATCGCTCCTGTGCCCGTTCATCTGCTAAGCCAGCCAATATCTGATAACAAAGCCAGCCATTCTCCCACCCATATTCACTGTCCTCAAAATCATTGCCCGCGGCCAAATAACTTTCCACCCGTTCCACGGTAGCTAAGGCGGCTGACTTATCGTCAGCTTGCCAATGCGCCCAAGCTAGAGCAGCCAAAGATTCCATCAATAAAACCTCATACCCTAATGATTCTCGTAGTGCAACCGCCCGCTCTAAATGGTTTATCCCGGCCGTTAATTGCTCAAGCGAGACGGTTACTTTGCCGAGACCGGTGAGCGCATAGGCGATTAATTGTTGGTTGCCAAGTTCTTCATAAATCGACAACGCACGGGTCAAATAATCGACAGCTAACGCATAGCTTCCTTGAGCATACAGAACATTGCCTAAATTAATCAGACTCATCCCAAATCCATCTTGGTTCCCAATCTCTTTTTGGATAGCCAAGGCGCGGGTAAGATAAGTGGCCGCTGTATTATATGACCCTTGAATCGAAGCCATATGCCCCAAGTTGTTCAAACTAATCGCTACCCCACGTCTATCCCCAATCTCTTCTTGAATGGTTAAGGCGCGACTCAAATGGTCAGTGGCGGTTTGATAGTGTCCCTGCCCACGGGCCACAATGCCCAAGTTGTTCAAGCTCATGGCGACCCCATGCCGATCACCGCTTTCCTCTTTGATGGCGAAGGTGCGGTTGTGATAATCGATTGCGGTCTCATACTGCCCCTGCATTGAGGCGATAATGCCTAGATTGTTTAAGCATTTGGCGACGCCGCGCTTATCTCCAAGCTTCTCTCGAATCGTTAAGGAGCGGGTATAATAAGTGATAGCGGTCTCATATTGGCCTTGTTCTTCGACTGAATCTCCCAATACAATGAGCCCCTTGGCCACAAGATCTAATCGTCCGGCTGTTTCGGCTAGGGCAATGCCCCGCTCGGCCAATTTGATGGCTGGCTCATACTTGCTTTGGCGTTGCACAAGCGCCCCCCAAGCGATAGCCACCGCCGCCTCCCCAACTTGATCGTCCAACTGTTGGGCCAAGGCGAAAGCTGTTTCTGCTTGGGCTACGCCCGCTTCATACGTCCCGATATTATTAGACAGCTGTATTTGACGTAGATACACCTCTAATTGCCACGCTGGTTTTGATGTTGTTAATGCTAGTAGATGTTTATGTACCTCGGCCTGCTTATCACGTTGCCCCAAACGGTTATAACTGGTTTCTTGTAAAAGAAGCAGTTCGTATTGCCGTTTTATGGTCGCCTCCCCACCCCTTTGCGTTTCTAAAATGGTTAACGCCTCGGCCACCATCGCCACCACACGTTGATGCTCACTTGCTTCACTAAATTGTTCGGCCGTCGCCTGTAAATAATGTACCGCTTTGTCGGCGACCGTCTTCGATCCTTGCTGATAAGCGGCTAAATAATGCTCGGCTATCGCTTCATAATGGGCGGATAAATCGGTGGCATATAGCTGTTCCATGGTTGCCGCCGCTAGCTGATGCAACTGCGTGCGTTGGGCTTGAACTTGCATCTCATAGGCCGCATCCCGCAACAGCGCATGTTTGAATAGATAACGGAGTTGGTTCATGGCGATCCAAATCGCCTCCGTTTCTAACCGTTCGGTTTGTGTGGATAATTCAGGAGTACTGGACAACATCTCACGCAAGATTTGCAGTTCAAACTCTCGCCCTAAAATGGCGGCAGTCTGTACAATTTGCTTCAATTTCGTCGCTAATTGGTCTAAACGGGCGATGAAAATGGTGCGAATATCTTGGGGCAAGTATCGTTTATCATCGCGCTGGGCTAATTGCCATTCACCCGCTTGTTGAATGATCGCCTGTTGTTGTTGCAAATAGAGGGCGATCTGTTCCCCAAAAAAGGGATTGCCTTCGGCGCGCTGGTTAATCAAAGCTAACAGTGACGGGGCGATACGGCCGGTCAATAGTTGGGTGATTAATTGGGCCATATCGGTTTGATTGATCTGGGTTAGATCGATCTGTTGATAAGCTGCATCTCCCAAGAGGGGTTTATCAGCTAGGACGGGACGTGTGGTGGCCACAATGGCTAATGGATAGGGCTCAATCTGGCGCACTAACCGTTCGATAAAGGTGATGGAGTCGGGATCGAGCCAATGGATATCTTCGAGGATGATGAGTAAAGGGGTTTGTAAGCTCTCGGCCAACAACAACGCTTTTAAGGTTGCTAGCCGCCATTCGTACCGCCCTTCGGGGGGGAGTTGTTCGTAGGCGGAATTTTGCCAGCGCAAGGGGATGAGGGAGCCGAGGGCGGCGCGCCCTTGGCGCAACGTTTTGGCTAATGTTTCATCGGTGGTGACGTCTATTAATTGATCCAGTTTGCGGTTGAAGGCGTCTTTGTTTTGGGCTGTTGATTGGGTGGTGAGGTAGCCGAAATAGTTGCGTAGCCAGTAAGTGAAGGGGTTGAAGGGGGAGCGGATGGTTTGGTCTGTTTGGCCGAGGGCGAATTGAATGCCCCCTTGATCGGCCATTTTTATTTGTACCTCACTGACCAAACGACTTTTGCCCATACCCGCTTCGCCCATGACGGTCATAATCCCCGCAAAACGTTGTTTCCTAGCTGGGTCCAGAATCGACTCGATAAAGGTGCGCAGTTGTTGCTTTTCTTGCTCACGGCCAACCATCTCATGCTCATAAAGGCGAGCGACAAACCCTTTTCGCTCGGCCAAGCGGTATACCATCTGTGGCTCAGCAAACCCTTTAAACAGCTGGGCCCCGACTTCATCAATCTCAAATTCGCCGCTCGCTTTAGCGGTTAAGGCGCTATCTAACCAGATAGCATCCCAAGGAGCGGCCATCATGAAGCGTGCGGCCAAGTTGACCCCATTGCCGTAGCAGGTGAACTCCCCTTGTAAAGCTGACCCGATAATGCCAGCATGAGCGATTTGGCGGGTGATGCCGGCCCGGATGGTGAGGGGGGTTTGGGCTTGCAGATCGAGCATGAAGTTGAGAGCCCGATGGGCATCATTTTCGTAGGCGACGGGCGCGCCCCAGAAAAGCAACGCATTGCATCCTTTGTCGCCAAAATCGATCCGATTAAGAACGCCGCCATACTTTTCTTGGAGGATGAGCAAGGTTTGGCCGAATTGAATCACTTGGTCATCGGTTAACTGATTGCCTTGGACACTGATAAAGAGGTTGACGATGTGACGAAATTCACCGGTATGGGTGGCGGTAATGATTGCTTGGGGGAAGAAAGCGGTTAAGGCGTCTTGGTTAACAGGTGGGAGGTTGATCGGTTGGGGAGCGGGTAGATCGGTGGTGATGGTCATCACTTTTTGATGATTGCCGGCGGCGATGGTGGTGATGCTAGGGGCCAGCCAGCGGTGGGCGGCGGGGGTGATGACCATCCAGTTTTTGTCGGCATCTTTTTCGGCGTTGGCGGCCGAGTCGATAGCGGTGCCACGAAAGTAGAAAGTGGCGTGCTTGTCATTATCGGGGGCGTGAATGATTTGCCAGCGGCAATCGCCAACGGCTAAGCCGACTTTTACGCCGACATCGAAGACCCCTTGATTGGTGGTGTAGTGGGGATGGTCAGCGACTGATTGGCGGATGAACCAGCCAGCGGCCAAGGCGCGATGGGTGGCTAGGGTCAGGTCTGTTTCGTGGGGTTGGGGGGGGAATAAGGCGGTGAAAGCATCACCGGCGAAGACGGTGATGAAGCCTTGGTGGGCGTAGATGGCGTCGACCAAGGGGTCAAAGATGGCGCGCATAATGTGAGCCATCTTTTCAGCGCCATGTTGACCATCGCGCATGAGGGCGTACATAATTTTGCTGAAGCCGGAGATGTCGACGAAGAGAGAGGCGGTGGTAAGGTCACCTTGGGTTTGGTGATTTTGGTACTGTTGGAGAATGAACGGAGAGACGATACGATGCATAATGAACATCCAATGTTATTAAATATTAACAGTTAACATGACAAATCGACGCGCCTATTACCAGCCTAAACGCCGTCCCCAGATGATAATTGTGACCCCAATTAAGGCAATGGTGGCACCCAATATATCATATTTATCAGGTTGCCAACCATCTACATAATAGCCCCATAAAAGAGAAAGGACAATAAAAATGCCACCATAAGCGGCATAAACACGGCCAAAAGCGGGTTCTTTTTGTAGAGTGGGAATGATACCATAGATAATGAGAATTGCGCCCCCACTAATTCCCCACCAAATATTTTTACCATTTCTAAGCCATTGCCACATGAGCCAGCCGCCGCCAATTTCGGCTAGTCCGGCGAGAATATAAAGGAAAATTGTGTAGAGATAAGCGATGAAATTCATGGTTGTTTTTTTGATGTTAGGAAATGAGCGCTAAACTTAGGTATGACAGCCCTTGGTAGGGCTATGGTTGTATATAATGATAGCAGAGTAACGGCCGTTTGGGGAGTTTTGCCTTTTATATTTATGCCTTTCTATAGATTTTTCGCCATGTTTTAACTAGAAAAGCGTTGAGTTGCTAGTTGCGTGAAGGGCAGAATCGGTGATAATTGGGGAATGGATAATAAAGCTGATAAAAAACAAAGCTTTATATTTGAGATGTGTCAGCTTTCATGGCATAATGAATTAAGGATAATTAAAAATTAACGCATGAGTACAAGCAACCAAGTAACCCTAGCCCAACTCGAAAACCACCTGTGGGAAGCGGCCAATATTCTTCGTGGCCCCGTCGATGCTTCTGACTTCAAAACCTATATCTTTCCCCTCCTCTTTTTTAAGCGCATTGCCGATGTCTATGATGAAGAGAAAGCGGCTTCTATCGCTGAATTTGATATGGATTTTCCTGAAAGCCATCGGTTTCAAATTCCAGAAGGGGCGCATTGGGAGGATGTGCGGGCGGTGACCCAAAATGTGGGTATTGCTTTGCAAGATGCGTTTCGGGGGATTGAGCAAGAGAATGAGCAATTAATCGATATTTTTGGGGATGCGCAGTGGAGTAATAAAGAGCGGTTGTCTGATGCTTTGTTGACTGATTTAATTGAGCATTTTTCCGCTTTGCCTTTGTCTAATCAAGCGGTTGAGCCCGATATTTTAGGTCAAGCGTATGAATATTTGATCAAAAAGTTTGCTGATGCTACCAATAAAAAGGCGGGGGAGTTTTATACGCCACGGAGTGTGGTACAACTGATGATGGATATCTTAGATCCGCAAGCGGGAGAAACGATTTATGATCCGGCGTGTGGCACGGGGGGGATGCTCCTAGCCGCTATTAATCATATTCGGCAACAGGGGGGGCGGACGGAGATGTTGTTGGGGAAGCTGTATGGTCAAGAAAAGAATCTGACCACGTCTAGTATCGCCCGCATCAATCTTTTTTTACATGGGGTAGAAGATTTTCATATTGTGCGGCGTGATACGTTGCGCCATCCCGCTTTCCATGTTGGTGATCAATTGCAAACGTTTGATATTGTGATCGCTAATCCACCGTTCTCACTGGAAAAGTGGGGGCGTGAGGTGTGGGAAAAAGATCGGTATAAGCGGAATATCGCGGGGTTACCTTCGGATAAGAATGGGGATTTTGCCTGGATTCAGCATATGTTGATGTCGATGAAAGCGGATACGGGGCGGATGGCGGTTGTTTTGCCCCATGGGGTGCTGTTTAGGACGGGGGCTGAGGGTAAGATTCGGAAGAAGTTGTTGCAGAAGGATTGGTTGGAGGCGGTTATTGGTTTGGGGCCTAATCTTTTTTATGGGACGGGTTTGGCCGCCTGTATTTTGATTTTTAGACGGCAAAAACCAGTGGCACATAAAGAGAAGGTGTTGATGATTGATGCGTCGACGTTATATCAATCGGGGCGTAATCAGAATAGTTTGGAGGAGGAGCATGGGAGACAGATTTTGAGTTGGATCGCGGATTATCAAGATGTGGCTGGGCATGTTAAGGTGGCTACGTTAGCGGATATCAAAGAGAATGATTGGAATTTGAATATTCCGCGGTATGTTGAGCCGATTATTGAAGAAGAGACGATTAGTGTGGCCGAGGCGATGGCGCAGTTGCAAACGGCGTTGACGGAGGCGTATGCGGCCGAGGATAAGTTGAAACAGTTATTAACTGAAGCGGGGTTGATGTAGATGAATCAGAAAAATGAACAGATCAGCCAAACAGAATTAGAATCTTATTTGTGGGGGGCGGCGACGTTGTTGCGTGGTTTTATCGATGCGGGGGATTATAAGCAATTTATCTTCCCGTTGATGTTTTTTAAACGGTTGTGTGATGTGTATGATGAGGAAAAAGCGGCCTCGATAGCTGAATTAGGGGCTGATTTTCCCGAATTTCATCGGTTTCAGATTCCAGAGGGGGCGCATTGGGAGGATGTGCGCGGGGCGACGCAGAATGTGGGGATTGCGATTCAGACGGCGTTGCGGGAGATTGAAAAAGAGAACGGGTTGTTAGATGGGATTTTTGGGGATTCGCCGTGGACGAATAAGAATCGGCTGTCGGATGAGACGTTGACTAATTTGATTGAGCATTTTTCGACGCAGACGTTGTCGCGGGCGCGGGTGAATGAGGATTTGTTGGGGCAGGCGTATGAATATTTGATCAAGAAGTTTGCCGATGATAGTGGGCATACGGCGGCCGAGTTTTATACGAACCGGACGGTGGTGCATCTGATGACGCGGCTGTTGGCGCCGCAGGAGGGGGAGAGTATTTATGATCCGACGTGTGGGTCAGGGGGGATGTTGTTGTCGGCGGCGGCAGCGGTGCGGCGGCAGGGGAAGGATACGCGCACGTTGCGGATGTATGGGCAAGAGATTAATCTGATGACGTCAGCGATTGCGCGCATGAATCTGTTTTTGCATGGGTTTGAGGATTTTTATATTGCCCGTGATGATACGTTGGCCAAGCCGTATTTTAAGATGGGGGATCGGTTGCAAACGTTTGATGTGATTTTGGCTAATCCACCCTATTCGATTAGTAGCTGGAACCGGACGGCGTGGGAGACGGATGGGCGTAATATTTATGGGACGCCGCCGCAAGGGCGGGCAGATTTTGCTTTTTGGCAACATATTTTGGCTAGTTTAGATGATGATAAGGGTCGTTGTGCTATTTTGTTTCCACATGGTGTTTTATTTCGTGAGGATGAACAACATATGCGCCAAAGAATTATAGAAGCTGATTTGATTGATGCTATTATTGGGATTGGTGAAAATCTATTTTACAATTCAATGATGGAAGCATGTATTGTCATTTGCCGAACAAAAAAAATGGAGCAAAGAAAGGATAAGATATTATTTATTGATGCTAAAGGATTAGTTACCCGCCAAAAAACATATAGTTATTTAGAGGAGACACATATTCAACAAATTAATGATGCTTATCACAGTTATGTTGATCAAGATGGTTTCGCAAAAGTTGTTAGTATTGAACAAGTACTTGAAAATGACGCATCATTAAAAATAAATATCTATGTTGATGATCGAGTCGCTGTGTATGATATTCAAAAACCATTGCCAATTATTATTGAAGAGTGGCAAAGAAGTTCTGCAAATTTAAGAGCAAGTATGGATAATTTATTTGAAGTATTGAAAGAAACAGATTTATATGAGTGAAATAAATTTACCAACGGGTTGGACTCAAGTGAAATTTGGTGATGTTGCCAAACAGATTAAAACAAAAGTTGATCCAGAAACGAGTGATTTAGAAAGATATATTGCTGGTGGGCATATGGACACCGATGATTTAAAGCTTAGACGGTGGGGTACAATAGGTGACGGTTATCTTGGTCCAGCATTTCATCGTATGTTTAAAAAAGGGCAAATTCTGTATGGTTCACGTCGAACATACCTGCGGAAAGTAGCTGTTGCTGATTTTGATGGTGTTTGTGCTAACACAACATTTGTGATTGAAGCAAAGGCTGAACGAATTCACCCACCATTGCTACCTTTTATTATGCAGAGTGAACCATTTGTCGAACATTCTATTAAAAATTCACGAGGTTCTACAAACCCATATGTTAATTGGAAGGATATTGCTAAGTATGAATTCCCCCTGCCGCCGCTTGATGAGCAGCGGCGTATTGCGGGGATTTTGTGGGCCGTGGAGGAAGTGATCGAATCTCAAATCTTGCTGAAGAATAAGCTTGAAAAGATAATGCGGCTAATGAGATATCATTGTTTTTCTCAAGATTGGAGAGAAGAATCCTTGGAGAACTTGTTTCATGTTCAACTAGGAAAAATGCTTTCGAAAAAAGCCAGACAAGGCAAATCTCCAAAACCATATCTTGCAAATGCCAACGTTCAGTGGAACTATATAGACTTGTCCGAAGTGAGGCAAATGGATTTCGATGATAAGGAATTTAAAAAGTTTAAGTTAGAAGTCGGCGATATACTTGTCTGTGAAGGCGGTGAAGTTGGGCGATCTGCTATTTGGGAAGGTCAAATAGAAAATTGTTGCTATCAAAAAGCATTGCATAGATTGCGGAATAAGAATAATGAATTGCACACAAAGCTAATGCTTCACTTTATGAATTATGCAAACCGCAAAGGTTATTTTGCAGCTTTAACAGGTCATTCAACTATAGCCCATCTTACAATGGTTAAATTAAAAAAATTAAAAGTTCCTGTTCCTCCCCCGAATGTTCAATTGCATATGCTTAACATTTTCAATCAACTGGAAATTACAACGAAAGTGGCTTTGGATAAGTTGGAAAAAACTTTTAAGTTGAAGAAATCTTTACTCGAACAATTATTGTAATTGGAAACACTTATGTTCAACGAAAACAACACCACCCAACGCAAAATCACCGACACCCTCAAATCCCTCTCTTGGCGCGAAATCTTAGCCAAAGAGCTTAACCGTTCTATCCGTGATGTTTTCCTCACGGAAGATCTGGTTCAGGCACTCGTCAAACTTAATCCTGAAATCGCGGCCCAGCCTAGTCGGGCGGAGGAGGTGGTGCATCGGTTAAGGGGGATTTTGCTGTCAGTCCATCATGATGGGTTGGTTCATGCCAATGAAAAGATGGCCGCTTGGTTGCATAATGATATTACGATGCCGTTTGGCCCTAATCATCAACATGTGCCGGTACGGCTAATTGATTATGATAATCTAAACAATAATAGCTATATCGTGGCGGAAGAGGTGACGTTTAAGCCGGCTAAAATTGAAAAGCGGTTTGATCATGTGCTGTTTGTCAATGGGATGCCATTGGTGGTGGGGGAGGCGAAAACGCCGGTGCGCAAAGGGTGGAGTTGGTTTGATGGGGCGTTGCAGGTGCAAGGGTATGAGCGGACGGTGCCAGAATTTTTTGTGCCTAATGTGTTTAGTTTTGCCAGTGAAGGGAAACTGTATCGGTATGGCTCCATCCAAGCGCCGCTCCAACATTGGGGGCCTTGGTATGATAGTGATCAGCCGGAAGAAGAGGTGGAGGGGTTGGCGATTGTGGCGGAGAATGCGCGGGCGATGCTCCAGCCCCGTGTTGTCCTCGATCTGTTACGCCATTTCACCACCTACGCCACCAACAAGCAGGGGCGGATGATTAAGATTATCGCTCGGTATCAACAATATTATACCGCTTTGAAAATTGCGCGACGGGTTTTGCTGGGCAAAGTGCGTAAAGGGCTTATTTGGCATTTTCAAGGGTCGGGGAAATCGTTGTTGATGCTGTTCACGGCCCAACTCCTCCGCTCCCTCCCCCAACTACAAAAACCAACGGTCCTTATCATCGTCGACCGCGTCGACCTCGATACCCAAATCAGCGGCACCTTCCTGGCCAACGACGTCGCCAATGTGGTCACCACCGACAATCGGGAGGAACTACACACCTTACTCCGTACTGGCGTGCGCAAAATTATCATTACCACCATTCATAAATTTGCGGAAGCGGATGAAAAACTGAACGACAGCCCCAATATTATCGTCATGGTCGATGAAGCTCATCGCACGCAAGAGGGGGATTTGGGCCAGTTTATGCGGGATGCGTTGCCCAACGCGTTCCTCTTTGGCTTAACCGGCACCCCTATCAACAAACGAGACCGGAATACTTTCTACGCTTTTGGCGCGGAGGAAGATGAAAGCGGCTACCTAGATCGGTACTCTTTTACTGACTCGATTCGGGACAAGGCGACCTTGCCGCTCAAATTTGAGACTCGCTTGGTTGAGCTTCACGTGAACCAAGAGGCGATCACGGAAGCATATGCTCAAATGACCGGTCATTTATCGGAAGAGGATCAGGCTAATTTAGCCAAAATGGCGGCCAATATCGCCGTTTTAATCAAAGCCCCCTCCCGTGTTGAGAAAATTGTGGCTGATATCGTGACCCATTACCAAGAAAAGATCGCCCCCAATCGGTTTAAAGCGATGGTGGTCACCTTTGATCGTGAATCTTGCTTGGCTTATAAAACAGCGATGGATATGCTCTTGCCCGCTGAGGCGAGTGATATCATCATGAGTGTCAATAGCAAAGAGGATGAATATAAGCCGTTTGCCCGCAGTAAAGATCAAGAGGAGTCGATTTTAGATAATTTCCGCAATCCTGACCATCCGTTAAAGTTTCTCATTGTCACGGCCAAACTCCTCACCGGTTTTGATGCCCCTATCTTACAAGCGATGTATTTAGACAAGCCGATCAAAGAGCATAATCTGTTACAAGCGATTTGCCGTACTAACCGTGTCTACCCGCGTCGGGCTGACGCGCCGGAGAAAACCCACGGCCTCATCGTCGATTACGTCGGCGTTTTTGATGACGTGGCCAAATCATTGCGTTTTGATGAAGAGGAGATGCGTCGGGTTGTCGAAAATATTGAAGCGTTAAAAGCGCAACTGCCGGAAGCGATGGACAGGTGCCTCGCTTACTTCCCCGATGTTGATCGGACGGTTTCTGGGTATGAAGGTTTGGAGGCGGCGCAAGAACGTTTGCGGGATGATGATATTAGGGATGAATTTCGGGCGGATTATTCGGTGTTGGGCCGTTTGTGGGATGCGATTTCGCCGGAGCATATGTTGAAACCTTATTACCAAGATTATCGCTGGTTGTCGCAGGTGTATGAATCAGTCCAACCGTCAACGGGACACGGCCAAATGATATGGTATACGTTAGGCCCGAAAACATTGGAAATTATCCATGATAATATCTCTGTGTATGATGTACGGGATGATTTAGATACATTGGTGATGGATGCTGATTTCTTAGCCCGATTACTTGATCAGAGAGATCCAATTGCTCAAAAAGAGTTGGAGGTGAAGCTAATTCGTCGTCTACGTAACCATGCCAATGATAATCGCTTTATCGCTTTGGGTATTCAACTAGAAACATTACGTCAGCGGCATGAACAGGGGATTTTGACCAGCATCGAATTTTTGAAGATGTTGCTTAAAGTGGCGCGGGATGTGGTACGGATTGAGCGAGCGGTTGAAGTTGAACAAGAAGCGATCAAAACGCCTGAAGAGGAAGGTTTATCGGCCCTTACTGAGCTTTTCCGTGAAGTGCAAGGGGATGAAACGCCTAAAATGGTGGAGCGGATCGTTACTGACATTGATGAAATTGTGCGTATTGTCCGCTTTCCTAATTGGCAAACGACGAAGAAAGGGGAGCGATTGGTTAAAATGGAATTGCGGCGGACGTTAGCTAAGTATCAGTTGCATAAGGATAACGATCTTTTTGAACGGGCTTATGGGTATATTGCGGAGTATTATTAAAATAGGTTTCGGTGCAATTTAATATCGTCTAGGTCGATACCGCAACTCTTTCTTGAGCCTTTGAACCGTGACAAAAACAATGGGACAGATTTCAAAATTAGCTAAAACCCCAAATAAACGACGGCGGAACCTCTCTTTCATTAAATAAGGATATGTTTGACATTCTTTTGGTCGAGACTCGTATATCGAACAATCATTTCCATCCAATAGGGGGCAGGGGGCGGGTATATATGGATCATTTTCCTCATCGGTTAAAATAAATTGTTGCGTGAAATCAGATATATCCATCTGTTGGCTGGCGGCCAACGGTATAAATTCTTTCTCATCGAGGTAAACGTTTAAACCACGGCAGCAACGTGCACACTCGCGACAATTAATTTCGGCCGTGACTTCGGCTGTGATTTTGTGAACGATGGCATCCAATTTGTCATCGCTCATACTTAAGCCTTTTAGATAAGTACGAAATGCCCAGTTTTCATCGTCAAAGTGGGGCGCATTTTCAATTTCTTGGAGATAAATTTGAGTTTGGGTCATTTTGTTTTCCAGAAATTAGTTATTAGTTGCTTGGTTGTGTTGACATTTCCTCTGGTATATGCTGATTTTATACCATCGGAAATGTCAACACAACCTAATAACCTGAGTTCGATAATTGATTAAGCCGGTGTAACTGTTGGTTAGGGTGTCATTAGGGCAGATTTCTCGACTTCGTTCAATCCTTGATTTATGGGTGGGGCTTGTCGAGTGAGGGGCGGATTGAACTGCGCTCGAAATGACGTTGGGAAGAGGGGGGGATTGTCTAACTTGGGTTAAATTTGTTTGTGTTGGCATTATATATAATGATAGCAGAGTAACGGCCGTTTGGGGAATTTTGCCTTTTATATTTATGCCTTTCTATAGATTTTTCGCCATGTTTTACCTAGAAAAGCGTTGAGTTGTTAGTTGCGTGAAGGGCAGAATCGGTGATAATTGAGGCATGAATAATAAAGCTGATAGAAAACAAAATGAAGGTAATAACTGGGAGAGGATTACTGACACACTATTTTGGACTATATATTGGGCAATATTTGGGGGTATAAGTGGGTTGTTGTATGGGGCGATGTGGGATATGTTGACTGAGGCG
>DATHYN010000488.1:0-2264 GCA_035459145.1 Anaerolineae bacterium
CCTCAACCCCCTCATAATCCCCCCGATTCAACGCCGCCCGCTCCCGCCGTAACCACAACAACCGCCGATACAAATTCAAAATCGACCCTTCATCCTCACTCTGTACGGCCACATTTCTCTGCTCGTAATCGGCTGACAACGGTAACCACGGCTTACCCGTCGTAAAACCAGCCCCTGCCTCGGCCGACCACTGCATCGGCGTCCGCGCCACATCCCGCGTCCGCGCCACTCCTAAATTTATCCCCTGTGGATCCTGCATCTCCTCTACCTTAATCACCCCATTCTCCAATCCAATCTCATCTCCGTAATACAATGTCGGCGTCCCCCGCAACGTCAACAACAACATCGCCGCCAATCGCGCTGGTGCCTGCCCCCCAAACCGTGTCGCCAACCGAATCCGATCATGATTGCCCAATACATAATTCGGCCACGCAAATTCCGGCAATGCCCCTTCCAACGCCTCCACCGATGCCCGCATCCCCTCGGCACTCCACGCCGCCTCATCCATCAACCGAAAATTAAACGGCAAATGCAATCCCTCCCCTTCCTCACCATAATACCGCACCCACCGCGGCAACGGCCCCCACAACTCACCAATCCCCACCGCCCCATGCTCATCCAACAACCTCCGCATCCGCGCCAAAATCGGATGAACCTCATCCTGATCCATGTTATAAACCATATGAAACCGACTAGCAATATCATTCTCTGGTAAATCTGACGACGCCTCTAAATTAGGCGGATTATCCCGCAAATCCGTATCCTTAATAATCAACCCCACCACGTCCATCCGAAACCCATCCACTCCCCGCTCCAACCAAAACTTCAATACGTCAAACATTGCCGCTTCTACTTCCGGCAAACGCCAATTCAAATCCGGCTGTTGTCGCAAAAACTGATGCAAATAATACTGCTCTGTCTTCTCATCCCACGTCCATGCTGGCCCCCCAAAAAAACTACCCCAATTATTCGGCGGTGTCCCATCTTCCTTACCATCCCGCCAAATATACCACGCCCGCTTCGGATTATCCCGTGATGAGCGTGATTCCATAAACCATTCATGCTCATCCGACGTGTGATTCGGCACATAATCAATAATAATCTTGATCCCCCGCTTATGCGCCTCGGCCACCAACCGGTCAAACGTCTCCAAATCCCCAAACAACGGATGCACATCCACATAATCACTCACATCATACCCAAAATCAGCCATCGGCGACGGATAAAACGGGCTAATCCAAATCGCATCAATCCCCAACGAATTAGACGTCCCATCATTCAAATAATCTAACCGCTTAATAATTCCCCCCAAATCCCCCACCCCATTCCCCGTCGTATCCTGAAAACTACGCGGATAAATCTGATACACAACCCCACTCTGCCACCACTTTACATCACTCATCATTTCACCTCTCATCTAAATTATCCCCAACACCCTAACAAATAAAAACGATTGCTTTACTCTTTAACCTGAGTTCAACAATTCACCCCCTTCGCCCAACATCATTTCGAGCAGAGTTTTGCCCGTCTTCCTTTCCGCAACACCTATCAACCGTAAAAGGACAAAAAAATGGCGTCGAGAAATCTACCCTAAAACACTATACATCCGCTTAATTGATTAGCGATCTCAGGTTCTTTAGTAAAACAACCAACATAGTGTATAATTATAAATAAGTTAACACAATCATTCGATTGTAACCAAAATATCCAAATCATTAAATTCTAAAACTAACTTTATTTTATTGGAGGACAGTCCATATGCAACAAAATCGGTGGTTCTTACTCGCTAGCCTCGGCCTCATCACAACAATTCTCTTCGCCCTAGCCGCTCTTACCCAATGGGACGCCCAAGCCGCTCCCGCTCAATACGAAACGTCTCTATCCAACCTCGCGCTACAAGCTGACCCCACCTCTACCCCCCTCATCAGCCCCTTTCCCTCACCTACATTGACCGTCACCATCGAAGCAGAGCCTGTCGCCATCACCTTCACCAACACCTCCCAACCACCCCAACCCACCCTCTTCAACACCCCTGGTATCACCCTCGCCATTAACCTCACCACTACCAACGACATCACCGCCGCCCTCACCCACGGCCCCCTCAGTGGCGAAGTCACTGACACCAGCGCCGTTCTCTGGGCACGCGGTAACCAAAATGGTCAAATCCTTTTCACTGTCTGGCCGGTCGAACCCATCGACATGGGTGATGATATGGATGGCATGGATGACACAACCGATGACACCTCCACCGACGATACCGATAC
>DATHYN010000489.1:0-2176 GCA_035459145.1 Anaerolineae bacterium
TTTGTCTGTGTAATCCCCCCCCCAATCTGAGTACCACCAGTTACACTATCATACAAACGAAAAGTTATATCATACGTGCCATTCGCTGGCGCTCCCATCACATTCAACTCCCCCTGATACGTAAAACCACTCCCCACCGGCATCATCGACTCCCCTTGCTCCTTCTCTAGCCCTTTTCCTTGCGAATAAACCATCGCCCCATTTATAACTAAACTTACTATCACGGCTAACAATAAAACATAATCTTTTGTCTTCATTAGGTATCTCCTTTAGGCTTTAAGTTCTTAACTCTGAAGATTTCATCCTTCTGGTTTAACAACTTCCAAACATTAAACGGCTAATTTTTAAGCATACTTACGAAAACAGTTCGTTTAATGCACTTACTACTATGTCGTCACAATAGTACAACACATATAAATTATACAATAAGCCCAAGTCAACCAACTCCCCCCCCAATCACCTACAAATACTCCCCATCATACCGCGGCAAAACATACGCATGTGGCGTCGCATTATACGCGTACGCTGGCACTTTCTTCTTCTTCATCCCTGCCCATACCTGCGCCACATTCCCTTCATATAAAATACATGCCATCCCTCGCGGATTAAGCTCTTCACGCAACGGCCGCGCAAACCGTCCATAAATACCTTGCAACCGCTTATCCGTCATCAATACATGTAACCGAAACCGCTCTAACCCCCGCGCCACCATCTCCTCAATCAAAAATTCTAATCCCACCTGAAAAACACCTTGCCCCCGATAACGCTTAGCCAAGCCCGCTACATAAATAAAACCCACCTCCCGATTAACATAATCTTTAGCCGGCTCACCCAACAACACACCACTCATCGCTACCACCTGCTTCCCCTTTTCTCCAATACTCATAAACCCATGCGCAAATAACCGCGCTACAATCTCTTCCGCCACCCGCCGCTCACCCAAATACAACTCCTCGCCTAACGACATCAAAAAATCAACCACGCGCCCACCGTCATCAGCACCCGCCACCCGAAACATCACATCATTTGTAAGCATCATCTATCTCCTAAAAATTAATAAATATCAAGACATACTCACATTACCAAAAACTGACCCCCACCAACAGCACAAACACCCCCCCATTACCTGACATTCCCCGAAGCTTCGTCACCATCTAATATCGCTCTCATCACCTCCTCCCCAACCAACAAACGCCACATCGGCTCCACAACCATCTGCTCATAATAATCAACCATCACCTCGGCCGTCACCCCCTCTCTCACCTCCGGCCACAACCACCACTCCAACATCACCACCAACTGCCCCACACCACTCATCACCACCAACTCTAACGGCACATCACCCCTAATCACCCCCCGATACCCATCTAAATAACGCAAGTTCATCCCTACCAACCCCGCCTCAAATTGCTTCAAAGCTGGCTGTGCCGATGGTACCCGCAACAAAACAACCCACAACGGCCGTTCCCGCAACACATACCGAAACACCACCTCCATATTCTGCCGCACCTGCCTCCGCAAACTCCCCTCCACCGTCCCAATCTCCGCCTGCAACAACCGCAAATGACCCTCCAAATACGCCAACAACAACCCCTCCTTACTCTCAAAATTCCGAAAAAAAGTCGAATAGGCTACATCCGCCTCTTCCGTGATCTCCCGAATCGTAATCTCTTCCATCCCCCTCTCCCCCAATAACCGCACCAACGCTTCCCCTAACAATTTTCTCGTCCGCCGTACTCGCCGATCCATTTTATGCGTCATTTTGCTCCTTCATGACGCATAAGCGTCATTGCCTCTTTTTTGTCTATTGAATTACTAACCGTTTCCTTTATCATAAACCACATGAAACATTTTAAGCAAACACTCTTATCGAAACCAATCAAAACCTATCTCATTCTCACTTTTTCCCTCGGCTGGCTCCTCCAAATCGCCTCCCGTACCGCCAATAGCCACCAATTCACCACTCTCTTCACCCTCCTCCTCATGGCCACCGCCCTCGTCCCCGGCCTTGTCGCTTGGTATCTACACCCTCCCCCCCCTCCTAACCTATCCCTCACACCACCTTCCATGCCACGCTACCTCTGGCTAACACCTCCTCTTTTCCTTTTTATCTGGCTGCTCGCCGCTACGACCGCCACCCTCGGCCACCTCCCCACACGCTTCCAATGGGCCGCAC
>DATHYN010000490.1:0-1334 GCA_035459145.1 Anaerolineae bacterium
TGCGGGGGCGAGGTTGGTGGGGGGGTGTTGTGGGACGACGCCGGAGCATGTGGCGGCGATGCGGCAGGCGTTGGATGAGCCGGGGTTGTTTGAGGAACGGCCGTTGCCGCGGGTACAGATTGTGCAACGGGAGCGGGAGACGGTATTGGCGACAGATAAGCCGACGCAGTTGGCGACGTATTTGGCCGAGCGTAAGTTTGTGGTGACGGTGGAGATGAGTCCGCCGAAGGGGATTGCGACGCATAAGTTGTTGGCGGGGGCGCGGATGTTACAGGAGGCGGGAGCGAATTTTATTGATGTGGCTGATAGTCCGTTGGCACGGATGCGGATGAGTGCGTGGGCGGCGGCGTATTTGTTGCAGAAAGAGGTGGGGATTGAGACGGTGCTTCATTTTCCGACGCGGGGGCGCAATTTGTTGCGGGTGCAGGGGGATTTGTTGGCGGCACACGCGTTAAAAATCCGGAATTTGTTTGTGACGATGGGGGATCCGACGCGGATTGGGGATTATCCGGAGGCGATGGATAGTTATGATATTGTGCCGACCGGTTTGATTCAGTTGATTAAAGAGCAGTTTAATAGTGGTTTGGATAAGGCGGGGGAGGCGATTGATCAGCCGACGAATTTTTTGGTGGGGTGTGCGTTGAGTTTGACGCCCAATGATGTGGAACGTGAGATGCGGTTGTTGAATAAGAAGATTCGGAATGGGGCTGATTTCGCGTTAACACAGCCGGTTTTCAATCCGGCGGAGGCGAAGGCGTTTGTGAAGCGGTATGAAGAGACGTATGAGGAGCGGATGATTCCGATTATTGCGGGGATTAAGCCGTTGTATAATAGTCGGAACACGGAGTTTTTGCATCATGAGGTGCCGGGGATAGTGATTCCGGATCTGTATCGGGAGCGGATGCGGGCGGCCGAGGTGCCGCAACAGGAAGGGGTGAAGATTGCGCAGGAGATTTTGATGGAGATGAAGGAGGATGTGCATGGGGTTTATTTAATGCCATCGTTCGGCCGTTACAATTTGGTGGCGGATGTGTTAGATATTTTGCGGTGATGATGGGGCGAGCGGATTATTATGCGGGGTTGCCCCGTAAACGGATGGGGTCTGGTTGTTTGTTGTGGGATGAGGGGAAGCGTATTTTGCTGGTGAAGCCGACGTATAAGCCGGGGTGGGAGATTCCGGGTGGGGTGGTGGAGGCGGATGAGTCGCCGCGGGCGGCTTGTGAACGGGAGTTGGTGGAGGAGTTGGGTTTACGGCGGCGGGTGGGGCGGTTGTTGGTGTTTGAGTATAATGAGGGGGTGGGGGAGAAGACGGAGTCGTTGATGTTTATTTTTGC
>DATHYN010000491.1:0-12205 GCA_035459145.1 Anaerolineae bacterium
CCTCCTCGACCACGCCGACCTCGTCTTCATCGACCCCGTCCACACCGGCTACAGCCGCCCCCTCCCCGGCCAAAAAGCGACCGACTTCCTCACCTTCCAAAAAGATATCGAATGGGTCGCCGAATTTATCCGGCTGTATACAACGCGTAACGGCCGTTGGCTCTCCCCCAAATACCTCATCGGCGAAAGCTACGGCACCACCCGCGCCGCCGGCCTCGCCGGCCACCTCCAAGACCGCCACGGCCTCTACCTCAACGGCATCATGCTCGTCTCCGTCGTCCTCAACTTCCAAACCCTAGACTTTCACCCCGGCAACGACCTCCCCCACGCCCTCTACCTCCCCACCTACACCGCCACCGCCTGGTACCACCAACGCCTCCCCGCTGACCTCCAAGGAGACCTCGCCGCCGCCCTCAATCAAGCCCGCCACTTCGCCCTCAACGACTACACCCTCGCCCTCATGCAAGGCGACGCCCTCCCCCCAGCCAAACAAGACGAAATCGCCGCCCAACTCGCCCGCTTCACCGGTCTCTCCCTCGATTACATCAAACAATCCAACCTCCGCATCGATATCATGCGTTTCGTCAAAGAACTCCTCCGCGACCAACGCCGCACTGTCGGCCGTCTCGATAGCCGCTTCACCGGCATCGACCGCGACGCCGCCGGCGAAAGCTTCAGCCACGACCCCAGTTACGCCGCCATCCAAGGCTCCTACACCGCTACCTTCAACGACTACATCCGCCGCCATCTCAACTTCGAACATGATGCCACCTACGAAATCCTCAGCTTCAAAACTCACGCCGCCTGGCAATACGACACCCACCAAAACCGCTACGTCGACGTCGCCGAAACCTTACGTCACGCCATCTCCACCAACCCCCACCTCAAAATATTCGTCGCCAACGGCTACTACGACCTCGCTACCCCCATGCTCGCCACCGAATACACCCTCAACCACCTCCAACTCGACCCCGCTCGGCGCGCCAATATTACCGTCCATGATTATCCCGCTGGCCACATGATGTATATCCATCCCCCCTCCCTCGCCCAAATGAAAACAGATCTAGTCGCCTTCCTTGACCGCTAAGCAAAATATTATGACAAACCAACCAAACATTCTGATCGTTGAAGACAATTTAGACAGCCTCCGTTTATTAACCAAGATCTTACAACAAGAGAACTTCAATGTCCGCCCCGCCCCCAACGGCCCCCTCGCCCTCGAAGCCATCTACGCCCTCCCACCCGAACTAATCATCCTCGACATCATGATGCCCGAACTAGATGGCTTCCAAGTTTGCCGCACCCTCAAACAAAATCCCAAATATGCTGACATCCCCATCATCTTCATCAGCGCCTTAAATGATTTAGATAACAAAGTACGCGCTTTCGAAGTGGGTGGCGTCGATTACATCACCAAACCATACCAACCAGCCGAAATCATCGCCCGTGTCAAAACCCATCTAACCCTCCGCCGCCTCCAAACAAACCTACAACAAAAAATCACCGACTTAGATGCCTTTGCCCATACCGTAGCCCACGATCTCCAAACCCCCGTCAGCCTCATCCAAGGCTATGCCGAATTAGCCTTAGACACAACCCATCTCGACCACAAAAATGACCATATCCAACAAATCCTCACCCATACCAATAAGATGACCACAATCATCGACTCGCTCCTTCTCTTAGCTCGCATTCAATCCGATGAGGTACAGCTACAACCAGTCGATATGCACATCGTCTTTGCCGAAGCTTACCAACGGCTCGAATGGGATCTACAACAAGCCAACGCCACTCTCAACCTCCCCGACCAATGGCCCCCAGCCCTCGGCTACTCACCCTGGCTCGAAGAAGTATGGGTCAACTATATGAGCAATGCCATTAAATACGGCGGCCAAGCCCCACAAATCACCATCGGCTTCGACCACCTACCCAAAAACATGCTCCGCTACTGGGTCAAAGACAACGGCCCCGGCATCCCCCCCGAACACCATCCCCACCTCTTTAAGAAATTTAGCCGCGTCAATCATAAAAAAGCAGCCGGCAACGGCCTCGGCCTCTCCATCGTCAAACGCATCATCACCCAACTAAACGGTACCGTCGGTGTCCACAGCCAACCCAATAAAGGCGCCCTCTTCTACTTCACCCTCCCCCAACCATAATCACTCCCGCAACATACCCTCGGCCACCAATCGTTGCCGATAACGTTCATAACTCACCCCAATCGCTTCAACCAACGCTTCTCCCCCCTCTAAAAGACCAACCAACGATTGATCCTCTAACTGTTGCGCCAACCCCACAATCTGCACCGCCCCAAAATTAGCCGCATTCGATTTCAATGTGTGCGCAATCCGTCGCACCACAACCGCATCTTCAGCCGCCAACCCTTCACGTAAAGAAACCAAGACCTGCTTCACTTCGCTATCAAAATCTCGTATCAGCTGTGGCAACATTTCCTCCGTCCGCGTTCCCAACATAGCCCGTAAACGCTCTAACGCTTCCTCATCAAAAACAATCTCCACCACACGCTCAGCGACATCTACATCTACCTCATCAGCCCCTAAAGCAATGTTGTCGAAAACATTTTGACTCCCCACCAAAGCTTGCACCAAATGCTGAATTTGAAACGGCTTGCTAATATAATCATCCATGCCCGCCGCCAAACAAATCTCCCGATCCCCCTGCAACGCATTCGCCGTCATCGCAATAATATAAGGCTGCTCATGCTCCTGAAAATCAGCCCGAATCCGTCGCGTCGCCTCTAATCCATCCATTTCGGGCATCTGCACATCCATCAACACCACATCATACATTTGCCGCTTCAACGATTGCAACGCTTCTAACCCATTCCCCGCCACATCAGCCCGATAACCCAACTTCTCCAACGTCACTGTCGCTAATTTTTGATTAATCGGGTTATCTTCCACCAACAAAATCTGCAACGGCAACGCCGCCGCCAACACCGGTATCTCCCGCTCACTCGCCCGTCCCACCAACGTCTCTTCTCCCCGCAACGTCTGCATCAAAGCCCGATGAAGTTGCCCCATCTTAACTGGCTTCGTCAAATAAGCCGCAAACAAAGCCTGCTCTTCACGTGTCACCATATCCGTCACCGATGTTAACATCACCAATGGCGTCTTTATCTCTCTTCTTTTTATCTCCTGTGCCAATTCAACCCCATCCATATGTGGCATATGCATATCAAGTATCATCAATCCAAATGGCGCTTCTGTCTTCAAAATAGATAACGCCATCTCGCCGGAAGAAGCTTCCATCGTCTCCATCCCCCACCGTTGTGCCTGCAAACGCAAAATCTTACGGTTGGTCCCGTTATCATCCACAATCAATACCCGCTGGCCAACCAATTCCGGTTGTATCTCACCTAAATAACTAGGTGGTTCATACGCCGCCTCGGCCGCCCGAATCGTGAAATGAAACACCGACCCCGCTCCCAGCTCACTCTCCGCCCAAATCCGCCCCCCCATCATCTCGACCAAATTCTTGCTAATCGCTAACCCCAACCCCGTACCACCATACTTACGCGTCGTCGATGCATCCGCCTGACTAAACGCCTCAAATAACCGCTCAATTTGCCCCTCTGCAATCCCAATCCCCGTATCACGCACCGCAAAATGCCACTCAAACAGCTCTCCCTCAACCCGTTCCGCCTCAACCTCAATCACTACTTCCCCATCTTCTGTAAATTTAACCGCATTACTCAATAAATTCACTAAAATCTGTTGCAACCGTGTCACATCTCCCAATAACGCTTCCGGGGCATCATCCGCCACCAAAAAGCCCAATTCAACCCCTTTATTAGACGCCCGCGCCGCCACTAAATCCAACGCCATCTCTAAACAGTTTCGCAACGCAAATGGATGTTCCTCTAACATCAATTGCCCCGCTTCGATCTTCGAAAAATCAAGAATGTCATTAATAATCGTTAACAACACATTGCCACTATCACGAATCGTCTCCACAAAATCTAACTGCTGATGATCAAGATCTGTCCCCAATAACAAACTCGTCATCCCAATCACACCATTCATCGGTGTCCGTATCTCATGACTCATATTCGCCAAAAATTGGCTTTTAGCCACCGCCGCCGCCTCGGCCGCCACCTGCGCCGCCTGCGCCACCTTAATCGTCTCCTGCAACTCCTCCGTCCGCACCGCTACCAACGACTCCAAATTATTATAAACACGGATATTATCCAACGTAATCGCCAACTGATTGACCAATGACTGCAATAAACCTATCTCCGTCTCCGTAAAATCAGACGCCACCGGACTATAAATATCCACAACCCCTAGCAAACGCTCATACGTCCGCACCGGTAAGGCCAACTGCGCCGGCTCTTCCGTAAACACAGGCGTCGCCAACATCTCATCAGCCAACATCTGCATCCCTTTCATCGCCACCAACGCCTCATTCTGCGCCGCCGCCTGCCCCACCAAACTCTCTCCCCCCACAACCGCCATTTTTGACTCCAACTGCCCCCCCTCATCATCACGATCCGTCGCCACTAACTGCAACTCTCGCCCCTCTTCATCTAACAAATAAATATGCACATAATAAAACTGAAATGACTGTTGTACTGCTTCGGCAAACTTCGTCAAAATAAGCTTCTGTTCTAAACTTGCCGTCAACATTTGACCAATATTGGCATTAATCTCTAAATCACGCGTCCGTTTCTCTAAATAGGTCAATGTTTTGCGCAACTCCGCCGTCATTTCCCCAAATGTGCGACTCAACACCCCGATTTCATCACGCGTCTCCATATTCAACGCCACATCTAAATCACCACTGGCCACCTTCTCCGCCGCCGCTGTCAACGCCACAATCGGCCGTGTCAAAATCCGCGACATCCCTACCCCACCCACAACAATCATCACTGTGCTAATACCAATTAACAACAACGCTAGGTTTGTCTGCTGTTGAACCGGCTCATAAAATAACGATTCCCGATAATGAAAAACAACCATCCACGGCCGTGTCCGCAGTTCCTGCCGGGCCACCACCGATACCTCTCCCCCTTCATAAACAATCCCCGAGAACAACTCATCACCCTCATCCCGATCAACGCTCTGCCTAAATTCGCGCAAATTGGAACTAGGCACCTGCTCAACCGTCGCGCCCACACGCCGTGCCGCCTGCACCGCCGCCTCCCGTTCCGGTGACAACGGCACCAAAGCCGTAAACAGTAAGGACGGCTCTTTAACATCCGCCAACCGAATATAATCCTGATCCAATAAAATCGGAAATGAGCCCGGCCCCGCCAACCCACTACTCTCTAACAATAACTGCTGTAACACCGCCGCATTATACCGAATCCGTAGCACCCCCAAAATCTCATTATCCCGCCCCCTAATCGGACTACTAAAATAGATAACTGGTAAATCATCCACCACTGAATACACAACTGGCGATACATATGGCTGACCTGTCTCCATCGGCACCTGAAAAAACGCTTCATCAGCATACGACCGACCTAACTCAATCGTATTCGTATCTAAAACATTAACCCCTGCCTGATCAAGCACCGCATAAGAGGGGACCAAACTCAACGCAATCGCTTGCCCCTGCCGGCTTAAACTATTCAATGTTCTCCGTGCCTCCCCCTCCAACTCAGACCCCGCCCGCTCGGCCGCCCCCACCGCCAAATAATCCCCCCATACCGTCAACCCCGATTCGACCCGCACCCCACTCAAATTCGTCGTGATAAAATCATCCAGCCCCGTCGCCGTCTCCGCCGCCGCCGCTAACAACGTCTGATTCGCATTGTCAAACACAACCTGCCGTATCGCCCGCGTACTAAAAAAAGCCAGCACCAACAACGGCAGTAACGCCACGCCCAAAAAAGCAAGTAATAACTTACGCCGCAAAGAAAAACCAACAGAACGCATCACATAATACCTACCAACTCATTTTACGATGTCGCCTTAGGCATGACGACAACTTCCCCCGTCACATCAATCATCGGCGCTTCACTATTGTTGGTCACCACTAGTTCCCACGGAAAAACAGAACCAGCCCGCCACTGCCCACCCACCACAGGGGTCTTCGATACATTCGGTGTCGGCCCATTTTGCCACGAAATAGTCCCGATAATCGTATCAAGCGACGTCTCTTGAATCGACTTGACGATCGTCTCCTTATCTTCAATATCGGCCGTTCGTTGCAACACATCAACCACCACTTCAAACATCGCATGAGCAAACCCTAACGCCTGTATCGATTGCTGACCTGTATCCGCTTCATAAACAGAACTCAGCTCGCGTGCCGTAAATCCCGTCAATGACGATGTAAATGGATGGTTGGGATGCCACCATATCTCCGATGTTAATCCCTCCCCTAAACCATTCGGAATAGCGGCAATAGATGACGGAAACAAAGCCGCTTTACCCACTGTTACCACCTTTGGCCGAAAGCCACGCTCATCCGCTTGCACTAAAAAGTTAGCCAAATCAGGGGGCAACATCACCCCCGTCAAAATCTCAACCCCCGCTTCCATAAACATATCAATTTGTGGCCCAAAATCAGCTGTCAAATTTTCATACCGCCCCGCATCAATTAACCGGAACCCACGGCCAATCATCGCGTTTGGAAATCCCAAATCAGGGTCGCTCCACGCTATCCCATCACTATCATTCGGCCACATCGCCCCCACCACCTTATTCGTCGCCAATGACTCCCAAATCGACAAATAAACTTGGATCACATCCTCCAACCCCCACATAAAATGATACGTCCATTTATAACCGGTCGGTGGCACCTGTGTCCGAAAATACCATGGCTGCCATGGCGTTAACGACGTAATACACGGAATTTGATTCACCTCACACACATCCGCCACTGGATTCGTCGTTTCCGGCGTCGACATGGCTAACATAATATCAACATTCTGCTC
Source organism: Anaerolineae bacterium (assembly GCA_035459145.1). Taxonomy (GTDB): domain Bacteria; phylum Chloroflexota; class Anaerolineae; order Promineifilales; family Promineifilaceae; genus DATHYN01. The sequence goes on from DATHYN010000491.1 coordinate 6,908, forward strand.
ATTAATCAGTTGTATGGCCAGTTCACCCGCCAGCTCTGGATTAGACTCTGAATCAGCCATAATAATCTCAACTGGATGCGTTTTATTCCCAATTTGTATCCCCTCGGCCAAAAAATCACGAATCCGCTTCACCACATACCCATCCCCCTGCGCAAAATCAGCCAATGGCCCACTCACCGGACTAATATAACCAATCCGAATCACCCGCCCCTCACCACTCAAAGCATTACATCCCCCTAAAGCTAAACCCATCCCCGTCACCGTCGATATCACCAAAAATTCACGCCGTGACCATCTTTTCTTCATTGTGTGCCTCTTTATTCGTTAAAAAAATACCGGGTTGTAAACCACTCGTTCCGGCAACCAATTATGCAACAATAACCCTGTTTCGTCATCAATCTGCCACACCCATTCCCGGTATTCTAACTCGGCCAACGACATCGTGCCATAAACCAACGCCGCCACCCCCTTCGCTGTCACCCCCATTACGCCACCACGTTCCGCCACCGGTGGCAACGGCGCTTGCTCCGCCTTCAACCTCCCCCCCTCTGCCCAAACCCGATACCGCCCCACATTCCACGGACAATACATATCCTCCACCAAATCAAAATAACATTCCCCCGCCATCACCGCCGGCAAACCAGTCAACGCCTCGGCCACCAACGTCAACCGCACCATCAACGGATGATCACGTATCTCAAACCCAGCCGGAATACGCGGCTGCCCAAACCATTGCGTAAACGGACTCATCATCGAGACATCTTTCCACTCGACCGTCTGAATCGCTTCCGCATGCATCCCCAAAAAACCAAACAACTTCTCCCGCCCCGCTTTCCCTCGCCAATGCATCTCACTAATCGTCAATACCCCGTCTGCCATAAATCCGTTCGTCTTATAACGAACCATCCCCATCAACTCATCTCCACGCCACACCATCCCCATCAACTCATCTTTTGTCTCCCGCGCCCACACTGTCGCTGGTTGCTCAGGATAATAAACATACCCATGATAAATCCCAGCCCCAACATCAGCCACAAATTCTGTCCATAACGGCAAACAATCAACCGCTGGTGCGCGGGTAACACGCCACTCTGTCTCCTCTTGCCACTCGGCCGCCTGATCACGCCACACAACCAACGGAAACCGCGCTTTGCCTCGTGGTGGCGTTACCACATAATCATATTTACCATAAAAACTTTCGCGAAATGGATGCAATGAACCCACTGCTTGCCCTTTGTCACGCATATCGGCCAAAACGGCCGTTAACAACTCCCGCGCATACCCCTTCCCCCGATGCTCCGGATACGTCCCCACCCCCGCTAGCCCCCCCATCGGTCGCAAAACGCCACGTACAAACTGCTTATACGACCGATTATACATCCGCGCCGCTAGCTTCCCCTCCACAAATAAACCAAATGCACAATCTACATCAACCCCCTCAACCCACTCCTCATCAGGCGGCTCATTCGTCCAATTATTAAAGACATACCGCCCCACCTCCAGATATTCAGCCCGTTCCTCTTCCCGGATTTTACGTATCTCAACCATCATCATTCTCCAGATTCTGGTACCAACCAATACATCGCTAAGGGGGAGACCGATGAATCCGCAATCGCATACCCTAACATATCTTTATACCCCGTTAAATTCAATGGCAATGGGCGTACACTGTCCGTTAAGTTAAACAAACATAACACCGTTTGTGTCGCTTCTTGCCGCTCAAAGGCTAACAATGCCGGATCGCCGGTTGAAACCCAAACTAAATCACCTCGCCGTAGCGCGGCCGAGGTCTGTCGCGCCCGCACCAAACTCCGTGTCAAATTCAAAAACGAATGTGGCTCCCACTGCTGTTTCTTCACATTCACCCGCGGATACTCACGATTCAATGGCTGATACGTCTCATCACTCGTCGAAAAACCAGCCCCGTGCTCCCCTTCCCACTGCATCGGTGTCCGTACCCCATGCCGATCAGGCAAATCGATATTATCCCCCATCCCAATCTCATCCCCATAATACAAAATCGGCGTGCCAGGCAATGACATCAACAAACCTAACAACAACCGATATCGCCGCCAATCCCTATTTAAAATCGGTGCCAACCGCCGCCGAATCCCATTATTAATCTTCATACGTGGCGCTGGCGCATACGCACTATACAACGCCTCGGCCTCCTCCTCCGTCACCATCTCCAAACTCAACTCATCATGGTTCCGTAAAAAACTTAACCATTGTGCTTTCGCCGGCGGTGCCGGCGTCCGATCAATAATATCCACAATCGGCGTCTTATCCCCCTCCAATAAAGCCAAATAAAGCCGTGGCATCAACGGAAAATGGAAACACATATGACACTCATCATCATCCCCAAAATAATCCATCAATCTCTCCGGCCAATCATTGGCCTCCGCAATCAAAATGCGCCCCGGATAATCAGCATCCATCATCCGCCGTAACTTCTTAATAAACGCGTGCGTTTCCGGCAAACCAGCCCCATCCGTACCCTCACGCTCATACAAATAAATAATCGCATCTAACCGAAAACCATCAACTCCCAAATCCAACCAATAACGAACCACCTTCAACATCTCTTCTTGTAATGGCTCATAATCATAATTCAAATCAGGCTGACTGCGAAAAAAGCGGTGCCAATAATATTGACCCGCAACCTCATCATACGTCCAATTCGATTCTTCAAAATCGGGAAATACTATCCGAATGTCCGCATACTCTTCCCCCGTATCACTCCACACATAATAATTCCGATACGGCGACTCCCGATCCGCCCGTGCCGCCTGAAACCATGGATGCTGATCCGATGTATGGTTCATCACCATATCAACCACAACCTTCAAACCACGCTCATGCGCCGCCTCAACAAACGCCTTGAAATCAGCTATCGTCCCATAATCAGGATGTACCCCATAATAATCAGCCACATCATACCCATCATCTTTCAACGGCGACGGATAATGAGGCAAAATCCAAATGCAATCCACGCCTAACGATTGCACATAATCTAACTTTTCAATCAAACCCGGTAAATCACCATGCCCATCCCCATTACTATCTTTAAACCCCCGAATATACAATTCATAAAAAACAGCTTCTTTATACCACAACGTACTCATTAATTCTTTGCCCTCCTACATCACACCTAAAAATGGTTGTGCCACCGGTTTCAATGGCCGCCGGTTAATCTTTTGCACCAATTGAATCAAACGCCACACTTCCCCCCGATAATCACGCTGGGCATGTTGACTAGATTGATGTCCCAATTGAGCTAAAGCGTGATTAGCTTCTACACTATAAATATCTTCGTACTTATTACTATTTTGGCTCAAATCACGATGAATAGGCGTCCCCGTCATCAATTGAAACCGGTTTAAAGCGATTCGTTCAATATATTGAGCATGCTCGGCCACAAAATCAATCGTCTCCGCCAAATCTTCGGCCGTCTCCCCCGGATAACCCATAATCATCGTCGTTCGTACACTAATTCCCGCCCCATCCGCCGCTTTCAAAAAGCGGCTCGTCAACCCCAAATCAGTCCCCTTCCGCATACTATTTAATATATTTTGACTACCTGATTCCAACCCTGTCGTTATCCGCACCAAACCCGCTTCATGCGCCGCTCTTAACTGCTCGGCCGACAACGTCTCCGCCTCCCGTCGCCCCACATGCACCGACGAAATCCACCGACTTCCCGGCATATGCTTCTGAAAACGCTCAATCAATCCCGTCCACATCTCCGGATTTGAATTCAACTTCAAATCCGTAAAGACAAACAAATCCGCCTGATGCCGTTCCGCCTGCTGCTCAATCTCCGCCCATACATTATCCACCGACCGTGACCGAAAACTCCTGCCTGCTGTACTCACCACATCAGAACAAAACGTACACACCCCCCACCCACACCCCCGCCCCGTCAACACCGGCACAATCCGGTTTTTATACTGCTCCCACGGAAAATCTGTGAAATCAGGAAACGGCACTTGATCTAAATCAACCAAAGGCGGCGCAAATGCCCCACCCTTGCTCGTCCACAAACCCGTAAATTGTGTTAAATCGCCCCCACTAATCAAACAATCCATAATCGCCGGTATTTGTGGCTCCACTTCCCCACTAACCAATCCCGTCACCCCACTCATATGCACCCAATTATCAACCACTTCTGGCTGTGAAAAATAAGCCCCACCAATCAACAACGGAATATTTTGCGCTTGGCACGCCTCCCCAATCAGTTTGCACAACGGCCGATAAATCAAATACGTTGACACCAATACCGCATCATACTTGCCTTGGCGCAACGCACCAGCCACACTCTCGCCCATCTCATCCATATTCCGGCTAAGTGGCGAACGCATATAATCAACAATACGCTGATAAAGACGGCGTAGCCAGGCCGAGGATGATGTCGCCGTGTAATAACGCACATAATGATCAATACCGCTCCACGGCTTAACCTCTGGCTCCCGCGTCACCCCCGCTAACCCTTGCGCCAACGGTGATAACAACTCAACCTCATACCCCTCTTGGCGCAAAATAGCTGTCAAATACCCCACTGATAATGTCGGATAATGACCAAAATTGTTCAAATCAATAATTAAAACGCGTCCACTCATATCATTATCCTCAAAATTTCCTTAACCATCTTATAAAGCCGTAACCTGTTCTATCTTCTTCTGCATCCTCTGTAACTTCGTCTGAAATGGTGAATTGAAGTTGTAGAAAGTCAGTCCCAATAACGTCTCCACCGATTTCAACGCTCGGCCCGTCAAATTCGCCTCCGCCGTCGTCGCCCCCAAACTCACAAACGGCTCAATCACCTGATCCCAAAACTTCATAAACGCCACCATCTCATCAATCCATTTCTGTAACTGCTCCGGTGGATACTTTTGCGGCTTAATATGCGCAAACAAAATCTTATGCCATACCGCTACCTGCAAAACCTCTTTATCATCCCGCGACTTCAACCCCTTCGTCGTCATATAAGATGTCTGCGCAAATCGTGTAAAGGGCAACTGCTCATACAAATATTCAAACTTAGCATCCATACTCGGTGGCGCGGGTACTTTGGCCACATCTTTACTCGCCCGCAACGCCAATTGCCACAAATTAATAAAACAAGAAATATCTTGCAGTTGATTCAGACAATACTCCATAAATACATTCGGCTTCGTCTTCGACACCGCCAACACAATCGCCAACCGCGTCTCACGCGAAATCTCATACTTCTCCGTGAAAATACTATCCAACGCTTTCCGATCTTCCGGATGCCACCGATCACTCAATGTATCCGTC
>DATHYN010000492.1:0-27550 GCA_035459145.1 Anaerolineae bacterium
AACACCATCAGTTGGTGGGAGAACACGGCCGGGGATGGGACTGCTTGGACGGAACATACCGTCGACCCTGCCTTTGATGGGGCGGCGGGCGTGGCGGCGGCCGATGTCGACGGGGATGGGGATTTAGATATCCTTGGCGCGGCATACTTTGCCGACGACATCAGTTGGTGGGAGAACACGGCCGGGGATGGGACTGCTTGGACGGAACATACCGTCGATGGTTTCTTTGCTAGGGCGGAAGAGGTGGCGGCGGCCGATGTGGACGGTGATGGGGATTTAGACATCCTTGGCGCGGCACAAAATGCCAACACCATCAGTTGGTGGGAGAACACGGCCGGGGATGGGACTGCTTGGACGGAACATACCGTCGACCCTGCCTTTGATGGGGCGGCGAGCGTGGCGGCGGCCGATGTGGATGGGGATGGGGATTTAGACATCCTTGGCGCGGCATTCACTGCCGACGACATCAGTTGGTGGGAGAACAAGACCATCCATCGCAGTGCCACCTACCCCACCGAACATACCGTCGACGCTGCCTTTGATGGGGCGTCGAGCGTGGCAGCGGCCGATGTGGACGGTGATGGGGATTTAGACATCCTTGGCGCAGCAGAAAATGCCGATGCCATCAGTTGGTGGGAGAACACGGCCGGGGATGGGACTGCTTGGACGGAACATACCGTCGACCCTGCCTTTGCTGGGGCGTCGAGCGTGGCAGCGGCCGATGTGGACGGTGATGGGGATTTAGACATCCTTGGCGCGGCACTCGTTGCCGACGACATCAGTTGGTGGGAGAACACGGCCGGGGATGGGACTGCTTGGACGGAACATACCGTCGACACGGCCTTTAATGGGGCACGGAGCGTGGCGGCAGCCGATGTGGACGGTGATGGGGATTTAGACATCCTTGGCGCGGCACGCATTGCCTACGCCATCAGTTGGTGGGAGAATACGGCCGGGGATGGGACTGCTTGGACAGAACATACCGTCGACCCTGCCTTTGATGGGGCGATTAGCGTGGCGGCGGCTGATGTGGACGGTGATGGGGATTTAGACATCCTTGGCGCGGCATACATTGCCGACGCCATCAGTTGGTGGGAGAACACGGCTGGGGATGGGACTGCTTGGACGGAACATACCGTCGACACGGCCTTTGATGGGGCGGCGAGCGTGGCGGCGGCCGATGTGGACGGTGATGGGGATTTAGACATCCTTGGCGCGGCACGCATTGCCTACCACATCAGTTGGTGGGAGAAAACGGCCGGGGATGGGACTGCTTGGACGAAACATACCGTCGACCCTGCCTTTGCTGGGACATACAGCGTGGCGGCGGCCGATGTGGACGGGGATGGGGATTTAGACATCCTTGGCGCGGCATACATTGCCGACGATATCAGTTGGTGGGAGAACACGGCCGGGGATGGGACTGCTTGGACGGAACATACCGTCGACCCTGCCTTTGATGGGGCATACAGCGTGGCGGCGGCCGATGTGGACGGGGATGGGGATTTAGACATCCTTGGCGCGGCAGACTTGGCCGACGACATCAGTTGGTGGGAGAATCGTGGCGGTCAGTTTGCTTTGGCCACGATTGATACGGCACCAACCACACTGCTGGCCAACACCAGTGATGATATTCTGCAAATCGAGGTGACTCATCAGGGTCGAAGCGGCGACAGCGATCTAGAATTAGTCACTTTGGAACTACTATTCCAGGGCTGCTTGGGGACTGGTTGTACTTTGACGAATCTAACCACAACCCAAGCTGGTGAACTGTTTGACAGCTTGCTAATTTACAAAGATACAGGCAGTGGCATATTCGAGATAGGAACCGATACGTTAGTAGCCACTGTCAACACATTTGCACTGACAGATGGGGTGCAAATCGTCTCGTTTGTCGATGGTGATGCCAATGTTCAAGTCGCTTACGGGACCCCCCAAACCTTCTTTGTGGTCGTCGATCGGGTTCCTGACATCCCAGCAACACCAACCGTCAACCGGTTCACCATTACCCACATCACCGAAGCCAGCAGTACCGCTGAGGACAGAGCGACTGATATCCCCTTGGCGCTGCAATTTGTAACCAACGCCGCTTCAAAAGTTGTGCAAGTTCTGGGTCCAACGGCCGTTACCCTCCATAATTTCAACGCCGCTAACAACAACAGTTTGCTACGAGTCACTCTGGCTTTGCTCCTTGTCCTTATGGCTGGCTTTACTATCTGGCGACTAAAAATGGATTAGTGTAACCGACCAATACCTTCGCCAAAAATGGCTCAGGTATTGTTACTAAAAAGGGCGTTTAACAACGCCCTATCAAAAAAATGACAAAATGAAAGCGATTCTGTAAAATGTTGATTTTTTACCTACCACAGTGAAAAGTCACACCCACAAAATCGCTTATGATAGATATTTTAGCACTTTTACAATGTTTGTCAGCACATTTGGACAAAACAACCATCAAACAGTTCGCTCGGATTGTTCTCGCTATGTTAACCATCACCGGTCGGGTGACCATGTTAGGGCTTTCTCGCTGGACAGAAGAAGGTGGTAGCTATCGGACAATCCAACGGTTCTTCTATAAACCTATTTCTTGGTTCCCCTTGTTTTGGCAATTTTTTTATCACCATCTATTTGATGCACAAGCCTCTTATATTTTAGTAGGTGATGAATCGGTTGTGACCAAAGCCGGACGCAAAACGCACGGCTTAGAGTATTTCTTCTCCTCGGCTTGCATTTAGTCTCCAAAATGAGATGCGATGCGAACCTATATTTCCCTAACCAAACAGCTCCTCGCTCCGGTCCCGGTGCACGCAAGAAATACGGTGACAAAATTGATTTTGACAACTTACCAACTGCTTGTTTGCAAAGTAGCACTATTGAAAAACGGGTCAAAACATCTATTTATCAGGCAACGCTTTTGCATACCCTTTTTGACCAGCCACTCAATGTGGTCATCATTTACAAAATTAACTGGGCGACCAACAAACAAGCTCATGTTATCTTATTCAGTACCGATTTGTCTTTGCCAGCTGAACAGCTCATTGACTTTTATTGTTTACGCTTTCAAATTGAGTTCAATTTTCGCGATGCCAAACAATATTGGGGTCTTCTCTTTTGCGTTAACGCTGGGGAATTGAGTGAACGATTGAGAAAATGATGGCTGGCAAGTAACTCAATCATGGGTACGCTTGGCAAAATGGTTGTCACCTAATGCCAAAACCTCCTAATAACACCTAAAAAAACAATTTTATAGTACCTTAGTCCTAAATCCTTAGAGATTTATGAATAACCGTGTACTATCTATATATAGTATACTCATCCACTGGGCAACTTTACAATCACCGGAGGTACATCATGCGTGACATATTTTACTCAAAGCTACTGTTTTTTATTACTATCCTATTATTTGTAATTATCTTTATGGCTGGCAGCGAGAACTATGCGCAGGCAACCTCTAGTGGACTTGTCATCAGCGAAGTGATGTATGATCCCACAACGACGGAGCCGGATGGGGAGTGGATCGAAATTTATAATGCCAGTGGGCAAACTATTTCATTATCAGATTATAAAATAGGGGATGAAGAAACTGCCAATAGTGGCGAAGGTATGTACCAATTCCCTTCAGGTGCGTCTATCGCTTCGGGCCAAGTTGTTGTGATTGCTAATAAGGCCACTGAATTTTCTGCTAACTATGGCTTTGCCCCTGACTTTGAATGGATTGCCAGCGATACAAATGTCCCTGATATGTCTTCATACGGTAGTTGGGCCACTGGTTCCATTAATCTGTCCAATAGCGGCGATGAAGTCTTAATCCTTGATGGCACTGATTCTGTTGTTGATTCCGTCTCCTGGGGTAGCTCAGATTGGGCCTTTACGCCTGATGCGCCAGATGTGGTCGCTGGTCATAGTTTAGAACGTAACCCTGCTGATGCGGATAATGACAACGCCTCCGATTGGGCAGACCTCACCACCCCCGACCCCGGACAAGTGACAACCTCGTCACCCACCCCCACTGCAACTAGCACTGGCTGTGGAAAAACAAGCTCTTATTTAAGTGTTTGGGAGATTCAAGGAAGCGGCAATACATCCACTTATGATGGCCAAACTGTCAGTGATGTTCGTGGTATTGTGACTGCCGACTTCCAAATTAATACCGGCGGACCCCAAGAACCACGCGCCTTTTTCATCCAAGCCCACGAAACAGATTGTGATGCCGATACCTCCGATGGTATCTTAGTCTATACGGGCTCAAGTGCTAAATCTGTCCAAGTTGGTGATTTAGTCGAAATCGATTCGACCGGTGTCGTTGAATATGAAGGCCCGCCTTACTATGTGTGGGATGAAACCGTGACCGAATTAACTTGTACTACTTCTTGCACGGTAACTACGTTGCAAAGTAATTACGGCTTACCCGCGGCCACCGAATACAACCCCCCCGCCAACGAAGCTTCCGCCCTCGCCTATAACGAAGCCCACGAAGGGATGCTGATGAAAGTCAGCACAACCACCACGGTCATCGCCCCCAGTAACGCCTATAATGATTTCACCGTCCGCCGTGGTACTGGTGTCGACCGCATCCATTATGATGAACATGCTGGTGGGCAAACCATTATCGTCAATGGTGGTGGTGTCGCCGCTAGCCAATGTGGCACCAACGGCTTCGGCTACATCAAAACATTAGACAGCATCAACTATGATGAAACCAATAATCACGCTATTTATGGCCCCTTAAACTACAACTTCAACACCTATAAAATTCAACAAGATGATGATAGTTACTGTATCCAACATACCGCTGGTGATGACTCCTCCTATGACCCCGCCGACAATCTCCCTCCCTCGGCCGACAGCGACACCCTTACCATCGGTAGCATGAACGCCTGGAACTTCTTCGACACCAACGACGACCCCTACAAATCAGATGATGTCGCCACCACCGCCGAATATAATCACCACTCGGCCAAACTCACCGCCGCCATTTGCAACAGCACCGGCCTCAACCAACCCTTAATCATCGGCTTCCAAGAAGTAGAAAATGATACCGTCCTCCAAAAATTAAGTACTGATATCGCCAGCTCCTGTAGCGCTAACTACGCTGTTGACACCATTGCTGGCCCAGATAATCGCAGTATCCAAGTCGGCTTTTTGACCCGTACCGATCGTGTCAAAGTTGTTTCTGTCACCGAAGAACAAGGTTGTTCCGCCACCAATTGGAACATCGATTACGAAACAGGTGACCAACTACCAGCCGTGACTTGCTCTGGTGGCACCCCTTACTACTTGTTTAGCCGCCCACCATTACACCTCACCGCTGAAATTCATTTAGCGGGCATCACTCGTACTGTTCATGTACTCAATAACCATTTTAAATCAAAATTAAGCAGTTCAACCTGCACCGCTGAAGATTGCACTGACCGTCGTGTCGCTCAAGCACAACATGTTGACACCTTGGTTGACGGTATCCTCGCCAATGATGCCAATGCTTACATCATTGTCCTTGGTGATCTCAATGACCATCACAACTCCGCCCCATTGAATATCTTAGACCAAACCAGCGGGGTTCTTTACAACACATGGACCGACTTAGCTGGCCCACCTAGCAGTAATCAAGGTGATATTACCCAGTATAGTTACATCCATAATGGCCAAGCGCAAACATTGGATCATATGTTGGTATCCTCCGCCTTAAATAATGTCAATCGCACCTTAGCCCCTCGGCATGTCAACGCCGATTGGCCCGCTTCCCACCTCGATGACACCACCATGTTCCGTGCTTCAGATCATGACTTTATGCTCATCGGCTTTGATTTCGGCACGGGTGCCACTCCCACCCCTACCCCAACCAACACCCCCACCCCCACTAATACGCCAACAGCCACCCCCACTAACACACCAACAGCTACCCCGACTAATACTCCCACCCCTACTCCCACAAATACACCAACAGCCACCCCGACTAATACCCCCACCCCCACTCCTACAAATACACCAACAGCCACCCCCACAAACACACCAACGCCTACCCCGACTAATACGCCGACCAACACCCCCACGGCCACCCCTACTGGCCCCTGCCCCAGTTGTGACTATTACACTGGTACATTAACTGGTAGCGGTACCGGTGAATTCCAACCAAATGGTGATTACTACTATAGTAGTAGCTCTGGTACCCATGAAGGCTGGTTAGAAGGCCCCGCTGGCACTGATTTCGACCTTTATTTGCAAAAATGGGATGGGTCGGCGTGGGTTGATGTAGCTACCTCATTAACTACTTCTTCCAGCGAGAGTATTAGTTATAGTGGCACAGCCGGTTATTATGTATGGTATATTTACAGTTATAGTGGTTCCGGTACCTATGATTTCTATTTAAATCATCCACAATAGTTTGTAATCAGTAGCAATAGATAGTCCAAAATAAAAAATAGGAGTGAGTCGATTACCTCAACTCACTCCTATTTTTTTGTCTATAATTTATTAGACTCCCCCTCTATGGCTTGGCGGGGATGTGTCGCCGAAACGGAATAAAGCGTCACGGTACAGGAATGTTTTGCGCTCGTTCTAGCCACGCCTTTCTCTTTCACAATCTTTGATAGCATTGTTGATATCAGCTAGTAGTAATGGCTTTCTCTTAAACTGATTCAAGCCAGCCGCTTGGAATTCATATTTCTGCTCATAGGCACTATGCGCCGTAAGACCAATAATGTATATGTTTAACATAGGATACTCTTGTCTAATTGCTTTCGTTGTCTCAATCCCATTCATAATTGGCATATTCAGGTCTAAAAAGATTAAGTCGTAACTGCTTTTTCTTAAAAAATTTAATACCTCGTGCCCATTATAGGCAACATCAGCCATATACCCTAAATGCTGTAAAAAAGTACACATAAGTGTTTGAATGAACTCATTATCATCAGCCACGAGGATACGTAAAGAAGCACCTTGCTCTTGAGGGTTGGTACCCAATGGGTTATTATATGTTATTGACAAGATCCTTCTCCTTGGTTATTTGCTGGCAGAAATTTCTTTAAAACAATGCACATTATGAAGCATATCGTAAATCTGTTTGTGTAGCGTCGGTTAGATGAAGGATATTCTACTCCGCCAGATGGGGGAGTAGTTCGCTTTTTTGAATTCATTCCCCTATTCTTGCTAAATAGGATACAATAATAAATAGAGTTGTTGACCCTAAAGATTTCACATATTTAGCTTAACAACTTCCAAGCATTCAATGGCTAATTTTCGAGACCAAATCTCGAAACAATTTAGCTTAATACCGTTAAACTTTTAGATTGAGGATATTTCCCGTTATGGCCCACATTTTAGTTGTTGATGATGACCCCGCTATTCGCTCGATTATTCGTGCTTTTCTTGAAATTGATGATCATCAAATTAGTGAGGCTGAAGATGGGTTTCAGGCGCTGGAATTGATTAAAAACGGCCGTTTCGACTTCTTCGTCCTTGACTACATGATGCCCCGCATGGACGGCATCACCCTCTGTCGTAAGATCCGCCAAGAGCTCAAAATTACGACCCCCCCCGTCCTCTTCCTCAGCGTTAACGATTCCCACATCTCCCAACAAGAAGCGATCGATAATGGTGGCAACGCCTACCTCATTAAACCAATTCGCATGGATCTTCTCCTGTCAACCGTTCGCGATTTGCTTCAAGATTGATTCTCCCCCTAGTGCAACCTACTTATTATTAATATTGTAGGCTAATTTACATCCTACCTAAAAACCACCCCCTTTTTCCCATCCCTCCTTATACACAACTATGCTATAATAAGCTACATAACCCTTCAGCGATATAATCGGGAAGGGCCTTGATAACAAAGCAGTATCCACAATTGAAAACAAGGACAATGTCTTATGTCAGCTACCATTGAAGCGATCTTTGCCGAAATGGGACATCAACTATCTGTTGATTTAAGCGCACAAGGGCTTGATTACGATGGTTATGGCATCTCGCCCCAACTATACCAGCAGTTGCGCCATACGTTATTAAATTGCGGGCCTTTCAGCAGCCAAAACTCCCTTCACGCTATTTTCACCGACGAACGTATCGCTCATTGGCAACAAAATTTACCTGATGGACACGCGCCGATGGCGCGTGTTGAAGCCGTTATCGCCTATCTACGCCCTCGGCACAACACCCATCTCCAACAAAATGCCCTCGTCCTCTTCCTCCAAGTCTTGGCCGAGCGTATCGATCCCCTCGATAATTGCCACCAAACAATTAGTGACCTGAGCCAACAATTGGCTCACGAAATTAAACGACATACCACCGACCTCACTAAAACCAAAACCGCTTTCTGGTTTCAAGCCGCTAACCGTTATTGCCAATATATCCAGCGCCATTACGGCGTCATCCATATGCTCGGCCATCATGAACCCGTCTCCCTCGATGCCATCTTCACCGATGTCTATGTCCTCGATAAACCAACCGCTCTCCGCCGTTATAGTCGTGAACAGATGGCCGCCACCTATATCGAAACGCAACAACTATCTGATTTGACCCAACGTGTCCGCCGCTTGGCCGGCTTAGATATTGTAGAGCAAGCCAATAAAATCTTTATTTTAGGTGGCCCGGGTAGTGGCAAAACTACCTTCTTGAAATATCTCACACTCCAAGCTATTGACAATAAAATCACGCGCGTCCCTATTTTTGTCTCTTTGCGCGAGCTTAGCGAGAGCAAACAGAATCTTCTTACCTATATTAGTCAACAATTTGCCGTTTGTGATATCCCCGAAGCAGAAACATTCGTCCTCAACTTGCTTAAAAGTGGTAAAGCCCTTGTCCTCCTCGATGGGCTCGATGAAGTTAATCAGGAAGATGATGAACGACAGAATATGATCAACGCGCTTGAACTGTTTATCAATCGTTATAGTCAAAGCCAACATCTTATCACTTGTCGTCTTGCCGCCAATGAATATATTTTTAATCAGTTTCGCTATGTTGAAATGGCTAATTTTACCGGTCGCCAAATTGAACAATTTGTCTTTAAATGGTTTGATCGCCAACCACACAAAAAACAAGCCTTCCTCACTGCTCTTAAACAACCACAACACAAAGGATTACGTGAAATTGCCCAAACCCCCCTTTTCCTCACCCTCCTCTGTTTGGCCTTTGCCGAAACCTTATCTTTTCCCCAACGTAATGTTGAACTATATGAAGAAGCCTTAAACGCCCTGCTTAAAAAGTGGGATTCCTCACGCAATATCAAACGGGACGATATGTACCGTCATCTCTCCCTCGGCCGCCGCCAACAAATGCTCTCTTGGATCGCCTACCAAACCTTTAAAGATGGCGATATTATCATGAGCAAAAAACAACTCCTCACCCTCATCCGTGATTATATGGCCCGTATGCCCGCCGCTACCTCGGTCGCTGACATAGATGCCGAAGCGATCTTGCAAGCGATCATGGCCCAACATGGCATCTTTGTTGAACGGGCCAAAGGGGTTTATACCTTTGCCCATCTCTCCTTTCATGAATATTTTGCCGCCCGCTTTATCAGTGACAATGAAGCCCGTGGCACCATCCCCACCCTCCTCCAACATTTGTCTCATGAACAATGGCACTCAATTTTCACCCTCACCGCTAGCCTTTTACCAGAAGCGGATGATTTCTTTTTTCAATTCCACCAGGAATTAAACCAAATGGTTCAACTTGATGGCGCTCTTTATGGTATTTTGCGCTGGATTCGCGCCGCTCCCGAACGGCCCAAAGCAGACATAACCTCCTTACAAGCTGTTCGTCAATTAGCTGTTGCCCTAGCATTAGCCATTCGCTTAGCTCTTGACCGTGCCCTAACAACCAACCATCGGCGTCTGTATAGCCGTCAATCATTACTGCATCAACTGATCGTGCCCACCACGCCTAGTCAAGATATCCTGCATGAAGTGCAACAACTGTGTGAGCAAGATGTGGGGCGGTATATTGTTTTAGCTGGTAATTTAGCCAAAGCCCTCGGCCAAACCCTTCAGCTCGGCGAACTATTGGCCCACATTAATCAAGTAGCCGATAATATTCGTCTTGATTTCCAACTCGGCCGCACACGCGTGCGTAATCTGTTACATGATTTGACGCGCGCGTTGGAGCTTGATAAAACGGCCGTTCGCCTTTTTATCCAAACCCGCGAAGTGGCCCAAGACCTCGCCAATCTGCCGGCCAAACGACTTAACGACCCTCTCCGCCAGTATGACGATGAACTTCGTCAACTCCTCGACCAAACATTGTACCCCGCCCATAGCCTCCATCGTACTATCGAGCGTGCCCTCGATCTTGACCAAACCCTGATTCGCTACCTTGATCGCCCTGAGGAGAATCTTGTCGATAAAATTGATCTTAAGCTATATACGGGCATTAATTTAGACACCATTCGCACCCTGCAATATTATCTCCAGGGGAGTCAGCTTCTCCTCCACTGTTTGCAAATAGCGATAGTTACCGAACGTCACCCTATTGAAAACGCCCTGTTAGACCCGCTTCAAGTGCGTATTCACTAAAATTATTCGTGTAGCCATTCCCCAAACCTCATCAACACCACCCAAAAATAGCCTAGATTCCGCCCAGAATCATCCCCAAAAGTAACAATATCATAAAAAATGCCCTTAACGTCTTGATAAGGGCACTCAGTTCTGATATGCTCTTGCCAAGAAAGACCTTGATATTCCCTTATCAAATCTCCGGCAATAACTAACACATCAAATAATAGCTACCTATTCAACAAAGCATCATTGACCCTAATTATCTTAAACACGCAAAGGCTAAAACGATGATAACAACCCATCAAAAAACGGTATTACTCTGGTTTTTATTAACCCTTATCTTCCCCACCGCCTGTGGTCTTAACAACAACTTAACAGATACTGCTACCAACACTCCCCAAATTCAACCCACCCCCGAACTTACCCTCCCTCCCACTCGTTACCTTGGTCAAGCACAAGGTTTCCTACTACCTAATGATGCCACTATTACACGTGTTTGGGTTCCAGCTGGTTCATTTATTATGGGCAGTAATGATCAACGTCGTGACCAAAAACCAGCCCATGAAGTTTACTTAGATAGTTATTGGCTAGATCAAACAGAAGTCACCAATCAAAATTTTGTCGATTTTCTCAATGAATATCCCCTTCTTGCCGATTGGGTTCAAGTCAATACCGCTTTTAGTAAGATTAAGTCTGAGGCTGATATATTTTTCACTGACGCTGAAGATGCATCTTACCCTGTAGAAGCTGTTGCTTGGTATGCTGCCCATAAATATTGCGAGTGGGCTGGTGGTCGTCTACCTACTGAAGCAGAATGGGAAAAAGGGGCTAGAGGAACAACAGAGTGGCTATGGCCGTGGGGTAATACGTTTGAAACAACAAAGCTCAATTGTAGCACTATTGATTGTGCTGATGACGGTTTTGATCAATTAGCACCGGTAGGATCTTTCCCTGAAGGGGCTTCTCCTTATAACGCTTTCGATATGGCTGGTAATGTTGTCGAATGGACCGCTGACATCTATGATAGTAAATATTATGAATCTTCACCCACAAAAAATCCTATGAACCCCCTTCTTCCTAATAGTGATGATTTTGGAGTCTTACGAGGTGGCTCATGGCTAGAAGATCGAAACACAAGTTATGTTACATATCGTCAAGTAGCTGACCCTAGATATTTAATTAGTGGTATAGGTTTTCGTTGTGTTGCACTCCCTACAAACTAATTATCATGATGTACTCCACCCTACATCATCATCAACAATCTCAACAATTTCGCCTGTATCTACATCAATCAATTGACCACCAACTCTTTTTTACGGCCAATTGCAACTTTTAAGGAACAAAGCGGACATGCCCAAGCACTCTTGCAGGTTTGTAAACCATGATAATATGCTTTTTTACACTTAATTGAGAATTTAACATCAATGCCATTAGCGATACTTGACCGATGACGCATACAACCAGTAGTAGCCCACTGGCGACCACACCCACCACGCCAATCTTGCATCAAAATATCCCTAGCTGTATCCAATAATTGCCATTTAGTGATGGTATCATGAGGTAAATTAGGAGCTAAATCAGTAGAGTTGTAAGCGTAAACTCCAATATCACTAAAAAAAATAACAAACTCAAAATAAATTACTTTATTTTTCGACGGCAGTTGACATAATAAAAAAGCAACTTAGCTTTCTTCTAGCTAAAGATCCCCCTCCCCTATTTGAATTCAGCCACAATCCGAGTACAATTGCATCTATTATTGATTAATCTCATCGAAGGAGTTCTTATGATTCTTGTTACTGGCGGTGCTGGCTATATTGGTTCCATTGTGACGGAACAGCTTATCCTTAAAGGGTATGAAGTGGTTGTTTTCGATAATTTGTATCAAGGCCATCGTCAAGCCGTTCACCCTGATGCCCACTTTTTTCTTGGTGATTTAGCCAACAAGGATGAAGTCGAAGAGGTTTTCGCTAGGTATGAGATCGATGGGATTTTACACTTCGCCTCCTATACGCTAGTGGGCGAATCGATGCAAAAACCGTTCTTGTATTTGGGTGGCAATTTGACGAATGCGTTGAATTTGCTGGAAACGGCCGTTGCCCACAACGTCAAACGCTTCATCCTCTCCTCCACCGCCAACCTCTTCGATAAACCAGAACGTATCCCCATCGCCGAAACAGAACAAATTGTGCCCGGTAGCCCCTATGGTGAATCAAAATTTATGATCGAACGCCTCCTCCATTGGCTCGATAAAACCCAAGGTCTCCGTTACGCCGCCCTCCGCTACTTCAACGCCTGTGGTGCCTCCCCCATTTACGGCGAAGACCATGACCCCGAAACCCACCTCATCCCCCTCGTCCTCCAAGTCGCCCTCGGCCAACGTGACCATATCAAAATCTTCGGCACCGACTACCCCACCCCCGATGGCACCTGCATCCGCGACTACGTCCATATCATCGACCTAGCTCAAGCCCACATCCTCGCCCTCGAAGCGATCACTACCGGCCCTAGTCGTGCCTACAATTTAGGCAATGGCAATGGCTTTAGCGTCCAACAAGTGATCGACACCACCCGCCAAGTAACCGGCCACCCCATCCCCGCCATCGCTACCCCCCGTCGCCCTGGTGACCCCGCCACCCTCATCGCCGACTCGACCAAAATCCGCCAAGAACTCAACTGGCAACCCCAATACCCCGACCTACAACAAATTATCGAAACCGCTTGGGCTTGGCACCAACGCTACCCCGATGGGTACGATAACCCTTATTGGCAGGCCAAATTAGCCGAATTAACTTAATGATCGAAGGAAGTTAACTATGCCGAATGATGTAACTCAAGTCACCATATGGGCTAACTATCTCCAATCTCCCGATTTTATCCGGCAAATTGGTGCTCTCTCTGCCATCCTTTTGCTCGGATTTGTTCTCCGCCACAGTCTCACCAGAGTCATTAATCATTGGCAAGAACGCTTGCTACAAACAAAACTATTCACCACAATCCCCCCCCTCAAAGAGTTCCTCCCTCTTGTCACCCACATCAGCTACTCGCTCACCGTTTGGCTCACAGGTGAAGCCGCCATTGTCGTCTTCAATACATTTGAATGGGATGTAAGTTTCTTACAATGGGCCGTCCCCTTCCTCGGCCTCTGGTTCTTCTACCAACTCGTCGGTGAATTCATCGCCCACCGCCTCCCTGAAGCCCAAGCCACGTTTTGGCACCAACAAATTATCCACCCAATTTTCCTTCTCCTCTGTAGTCTACAACTGTTTGGACTCCTCGACGATCTCCTATCGCTTGGCTTCCGCCCCACTGGTGAAGTCATCATCACCTTCCGCTCTTTACTTTATGGAGCCGTTACCATCTATGTCTTCATCGTCCTCAACAATCAACTACGCCGCTTCTTAAATTCCCACTTCTTCCCCAACGCTGGCCTTGATGAACATCTCGCCCAAGTAGCTACCACCATCACCACCGCTCTCCTCCTCATCATCGGTACTGTTTCCGGTCTCAGCATTATGGGTATCGATTTGACCGGTCTGGCCGTCGTCGCCGGTGGTATCTCAGTTGGTATCGGTTTTGGTCTGCAAGCGATCATTAGCAACTTTATCAGTGGCGTCATATTGCTTTTCGATCAGACGATTCGGACAGGGGATGTGATTCATATTAATGGGCAAATCGGCCGAGTTGAAGAGCTTAATCTACGCACCATGGAAATTATCACCGCCGATAATATCGAACTTATCGTCCCCAATGCCGATATGCTCAGTAATACCATCGTCAACTACACCCATGACACCCCGCACGTTCGTGTCCATCTCGATGTGGGCGCCCATTACAATAGCGACCCCCATCAAGTCATCGAAATCCTCAAGCAAGCGACCGACGAGCACCCCCTCGTCCTCAGTCACCCCCTTCCCAACGTCTTCTTCACCAACTTTGGTGAAAGCAGTATCGATTTTCAACTTCTCTTTTGGGTCAATCGCCCCATGCAAATCCCCCGCATCAGCAGCGACTTGCGCCTCCGCATCTGGGACCTATTTGCAGAAAACGGCATCGAAATGCCCTATCCCCAACGGGATGTCCATCTGCACACCGTTCCACCTCAGTTCATGCCCCCCTCCCCTATGTCTCCTCCCCTCTCGAACACCCCTGAGAAAGAATAACCCCATCAAGCCAACTGACCCTCTGTTTATTTTATATACTCAAAACCCATTTTTAGTTCACCTTACAATCCATTTCTCGGAAAAATAAGCCAAATTCCTACTTTTTCCGAAAACTCGGATTTGTTACCCCTTCAAATTCCCCATCTTACTCCGAGAACTCGGAATAAAATTCCCATATATCTTGTTAGGACAATGGTACTATTGAACTATGTTGTCATAGAGGAAATGGGCAACCTAAACATAAAATTCATTAAATTTATTTATATTTTGTTTCGGAGGAAATAATGCTAAAGAAAATTTCTTTATTAATGTCGGTATTGGCAATGCTTTTACTTTTGTCAGTTGGTAATACATCCGCTTATAATGCTGAAAAAGGTGGCGCTCAAATTGTGCCCGCTGAAAAAGCCGAAGTCGCCAACAATGGTGTAGCACCTCTATTCATTGCTAAGAATGCAGAAATCATTCCTGGCCAATACATTATTGTTATGAAAGATGACCAATCAAAAGCTAATGCTAATGCTGCTTCCGCTTCTTTACAACGTGAAGTTCGCCGGATGGGTGGTCACGTTACCCAAAATTACGGCCAAGCGTTGACCGGTTTCGCCGCTCGCTTAGATAGTAACGCTATTGAAGCCCTCCGTAAAAACCCAAATGTTGCTTATATCGAAGCTGACCAAACAGTACAATTAAATGCCACTTGGGGCTTGGATCGTGTTGACCAACGTAGTTTACCTTTAGACAACAGCTACACCCCAGGCAATAACGGTGCTGGTGTTGATGCTTATATTATTGATACCGGTATTCGTTCATCACACAGTGAGTTTGGTGGCCGTGTTGTTGGTGGTTACAGCTCAATTTCTGGTGGTTACGAAGATTGCAACGGTCACGGCACCCACGTTGCTGGTACCGTTGGCGGTAACCAATATGGTGTTGCTAACCAAGTAAACCTCTATGCCATCCGCGTTTTGGATTGTAACGGTTCTGGTACGAACTCAGGCGTTATCGCTGGTGTCGATTGGGTAGCAAGCCACCACACTGGTAGCAACCCAGCTGTGGCTAACATGAGCTTAGGTGGCGGTGCTTCTAGCGCTTTAGACACGGCCGTTAACAACGCCATCAACGACGGTGTCTTCTTCGCCGTAGCTGCTGGTAACGATTATGCCCAAAACGCTTGTAACTACTCTCCAGCCCGTGTTGCTAATGCTTACACCGTTGGTTCAACCACCAGCAGTGATGCTCGCTCTGGCTTCTCAAACGTTGGTAGCTGTTTAGACATTTTCGCTCCTGGCTCAAGCATCACTTCTGCTTGGTATCAAAACGATAGCCAAACCAACACCATCAGTGGTACCTCAATGGCTACCCCTCATGTAGCTGGTGCAGCCGCTCTCTACTTAGCTGCTAACAACAGCGCTTCTCCAGCCACTGTCAGCAACTACTTAACCAACAATGCAACCAGTGGTGTACTCTCTGATGTACGTTCTGGTTCACCTAACTTGCTTCTCTACATCGGTACTGAAAGCGACCCAACCCCAGACCCAGACCCAACCCCAGACCCAGACCCAACCGGTTGCACTGGTGACCAAGTCCTCACTGGTACCCTCGCTAATGGCGGCACCGACACCTACACCTTGGACGCCTTCCGTGGCACCCAAATTGGTGAACTCGCTGGTCCTTCAAACGCTGACTTCGACCTCTACCTTGACAAATGGCACAAACGTGGTGGTTGGCAACAAGTTGCTAGCTCCACCAGCGCTGACTCTAGCGAATTAATCAGCTATAGCAACAATAAAACAAGTGACTATCGCTGGCGCGTCGTTTCCTACAGCGGTTCTGGTGACTACACCTTCTGCTTCTCCGCACAATAATTCCTTAGCAGACATAAGTAAGTAACCCCAAGGGGCTGGCGAAATCGCCAGCCCCTTTTTTTGTTCTAAGTTTCTGAATCCTGGCTTTTGACTCATTACCTATTTACCCGCTATCGTTGTGCCCTAATCAAGTAAAAAATTCACCCATCAAAAAAGCCTGCTAGCAATCGCTAGCAGGCTTTTTAATTACCCCCCTCCCCTAAAATTCGCTAATTAATAGCGACCGCCACCACCACGGTAGCCACCGCCACCATTGCGGTTGCCACCACGGCCGCCGCCACGACGCTCTTCGCGAGGACGAGCTTCGTTAACGGTCAAAGCACGACCGTCTAAATCTTTGCCATGCAACGCATCAATCGCTGCTTGACCTTCAGCCGGATCAGACATCTCGACGAAACCGAAACCACGGGATTTGCCCGTGTCACGATCTTTAATAATAACATACGACTCAACGGCACCAAATGCCTCAAACGTATCACGTAATTTCTCTTCGGACGTCGCCCACGCTAAATTACCTACATACAATCTCATAACTGAAACCTTCCTTAAAAAAATGATATTGTTTTTGTCTCCCCAATGGAGACACCTTTTTAACTGTGTTTGGCGCCGACCGTATCTATCCGTTCTGAACCTTACCACAAAAAAAAACTACCCAAACTCGTTTTATGCTTCCTTTACTACGAAAGGTTTATCTGCATAAAATTAGCATTGACCACCATTACCGACACATACTGTCGATAAACTTCGACCAATGCCTCAAATCTGGATAGTTATCTCTTGTTTTCCAAACAACTTTCACTTTAAGAGTAAGTTATTTCACAATACCCTTAAAATACACATATTAACAGGATACTTCATTCTTAACAATAAGTCAACATTTTGGGTCATCAATTTCCCAAATTCATAGCTTTTGTAGCCATAGACTCTCTACAGCAGTAGCCAAGACCAAAATTCAAGATATAATAGTAGAATGGGTTTAACTTACCACCTAATAATGGAACTGAGCAAGCCACCTAAAATATGTTGACACTACCAAATTACCAAATCAACAAAACGGTTCATCAGAGCCATAATGCCACCATTTATCAAGCAACACGGCTCGAAGACAATACCCCTGTTATCATTAAACATCTTCATCACCATCATCAAACAGAACGTGTTTCCTGGTTCCAACACGAATACCAATTAACCAACGCCATCAATTTACCCCATGTCATTAATGTCTACGACTTGCTCAATGTTGAAGACCAATGGTATTTAATTTTAGAAGATTTTGGCGGCGTTGCCCTGAATAAACTAGAGCTAGCCGGAAAAATCTCCACGGCCCAATTCTTTACGCTGGCCCTCACCGTCGCCCAAACATTAGAAGCGATCCATCAACAAAATATTATCCACAAAAATATCAGCCCTGCCAATATCCTCCTCAATCCAGATACAAATGAAATCAAAATTATCGACTTTGGCATCGCCACCCGTCTAAATCGTGAAAACAGCCAATTCCAACCAACCACGATGCTGGAAGGCTCTCTTGCCTACCTAGCCCCAGAACAAACAGGTCGCATGAATCGCGCCATTGACCATCGTGCCGATTTCTACGCCCTCGGCGCCACCCTCTACGAACTCCTCGCCGGCACCCCTCCCTTCGTCGCCAACGACCCCCTCACCCTCATCCATCTCCACATCGCCCAACGCCCTCTCCCTCCCCACCACCATAAAGATAATATCCCCCACGGCCTCTCCGCCATCATCCTCAAACTCCTCGCCAAAAATGCCGAAGACCGCTACCAATCAGCCACCGGCCTCGTCGCTGACCTCCAACACGCCCAAGCCCAATTCGCCCGCCTCGCTGATGTCCCCATCTTCCCCCTCGGCCAACAAGATCACGATGACCGCTTCCGCCTCCCCCAAAAACTTTACCAACGAGATAACGAAATCACCACCCTCCTCGATGCCTTCGTCCAAGCCAGCCAAGGCCACAACGCCGTCATCCTCGTCGCCGGCCACCCCGGCATCGGTAAAAGCGCCCTCATTCAAGAAATTTACAAACCAATCACCCAACACCGCGGCTACTTCATTAGCGGCAAGTTCGACCAGCTCCAACGCAACATCCCCTACCTCCCCCTCATCCAAGCTTTCTCCGACCTCGTCCGCCAACTCCTCGCCGCCACCGATATCGAACTCGACCAATGGCGGCGCCAACTTAATAACGCCCTCGGCCTCAACGCTCAAATCCTCATCGATGTCATCCCCGACCTCGAACTCATCATCGGCCCCCAACCATCCGTCCCCAACCTCTCCCCCAGCGCCAACCAAAACCGCTTCCACCTCCTCTTCGAACGTTTCATCCAACTTTTTAGTCGCCCCGAACATCCACTCGTCCTCTTCCTCGACGACCTCCAATGGGCCGACCACTCCTCCCTCACCCTTCTCAGCTCGCTCGTCACCAGCAATCCCGACCAAGCCCTCTTCCTCGTCGGCGCCTATCGAGACAATGAAATGTATTCTGCCCACCCCCTCAACCTCATGCTCGACACCATCCGCGACCATGGTACCCAAATCGAAACCATCAGCCTCGGCCCCCTCGACCTCCCCCACACAACCCAACTCGTCGCCGACACCGTCCATACCGACACCCGCACCGCCGCCCCTCTGGCTGAACTCGTCTGGCAAAAGACAGGTGGCAACCCCTTTTTCGTCGGCACTTTCCTCCAATCACTCTACGAGCAACAACTTTTAGCCTTTGACTACCAAAACGGCCGTTGGCATTGGCATCTCCCCACCATCCAAAGCCAAGAAATTACGGCCAATGTCGTTGACCTCCTCATCCATCAAATCCAAAAACTGCCGCCCGCCACCCAAGATACCCTCGCCCTCGCCGCCTGCCTCGGCAATCGCTTCGACCTTGTCACCCTCGCCCTTAGCCACCACCAATCCACCGCCACCACCGCCCGCCACCTTCAACCCGCCCTCGATGCCCAATTCATCCTCCCCCTCGATGCCACCTACCAATTAGCCACCCTCGACAACCAAGAAGCATACCCCGTCCCCTACAAATTCGCCCATGACCGTATCCAACAAGCGGTCTATGAACAGCTCGATGAAACCAGCCTAGCCCACCACCACGCCCAAATTGGTCGCCTTCTCCTCAGCCAAACAAACAATATCGATAACCACATTTTCACCATCACCAACCACCTCAACCAAGGGCAAGTAAATCTGACTGAACTCGAAAAACTGCAACTGGCCGAGCTGAATCTAAAAGCGGGTCAAAAAGCGAAAGATTCAGCCGCCTACCAAGCCGCGAACAACTACCTCAATCACGGCCGCAACCTGCTCGCCCCCAATAGCTGGCACCAAGATTATGAACTAACCCGTGACCTCTACATCACCTCCCTCGAAACCACCTACCTGACCAACCAAACTGATAAATTAGACTCGTTACGGCAAACGATTCTGAACCACGCCCAAAACTTGTTAGACCGTGTCCATGTCTATGAAATTCAAATGCGCGCCCATAAAGCCCAAAATGAACTACTGGCTGTCGTCAACACCGGTCGTCGCGTCCTCAAATTGCTCGATATCAATCTGCCTGATAACCCTCAACTTGACGATATTATCGCCTCGCAAACAGAGGTTGAGGCGCTATTGACCCAATACCCATTAGATAGTTTGGACAAACGGCCGTTAATGACCAACCCCCACCTCCTCGCCGCCATGCGCATCATGACCCGCATGTTCTCCGCCTCCTTCGTCGCCGCCCCCAACCTCATCCCCATCCTCGTCAACAAAAAAGTAGCCCTCTCCATCGCCCACGGTACCGCCCCCCAATCCGCCTTCGCCTACGCCAGTTACGGCCTCACCCTCTGTGGCCCCCTCAACGACATCCCCACCGGCTACAAATTTGGCCAACTCGCCCTCCACCTAAACAACCAAGATTATAGCAATAACCGCGCTCGTCCCATCGAAATCGTCTACGCCTTCATCACCCATTGGCGCGAACCATTACGCGCTACCCTCGGCCCCCTCCTCGAAGGTTACCAAATCGCCCTCGATACCGGCGACCGTGAATACGCCGCTTTCTGCGCCTTCGTTTACACCTACCACCTCTTCGCCGCCGGCGAACGGCTCCCCAAAGTGGATCGCGCGATGGCCGATTATACCCAAGCGATCCAACAACTAAACCATGAGACGATTTATCATCTCATCACCCTCTACCACCAAGTCGTTCATAATCTCGCCCACCCCAAAGAAAAACCGACCGCCCTTAACGGCCCCCATTACGACGAAGCAACTATGTTCCCCCGCCACATGGCCGCCAACGATATCGGTACCCTCTGCCACTTCTACTTCAATAAAATGTACCTCGCTTACCTCTTTCATAATTTTGAGGCGGCCAGCGACGCGGCCGAGCAAACCGCCGCCAACCTCTCCGCCGTCACCGCCTCCGTCCCCGTCCCCATCTTCTACTTCTACGACTCCCTCATCCGCCTCGCCCGTTGGGACCAATTCACCCCCGAAGAACAACAAACCGAAAAAGAACAGATCACAGCTAACCAAGCCAAATTAGCCGCTTGGGCCCAGCACGCCCCCGCCAACCAAGCCCACCGCCACACCCTCGTCCAAGCCGAAATCGCCCGCGTTAACAACGACATCCCGGCCGCCATCGCTACCTATGACCAAGCGATCGATTTAGCCCAAAACAATCTGTACAATGGTGAAATCGCCCTCGCCTACGAACTTACCGCCCGCTTCTACCAGCAACTCAAACAAACCCGCACCGCCTCCTTCTACTTCCAAGCCGCTAGCCAAGCGTATCAACGCTGGGGGGCCCTCAATAAAGTAGTCCATCTAGCCGATTATGCCGATGTGGTCACAACCCCCATCGCCGATACCAACCTTAACCCCTCCAGCACCATCACCACCTCCACCTTCCAAGCCGGTATTCTCAATCTCGACCTCAACAGCATCATGAAAGCAGCCCAAGCCATTTCCGGTGAAATCGAATTAGACAAACTGTTGACCAAACTATTAGGCGTTCTCATCGAAAATGCGGGGGCCGAGCGTGGTGTCTTGCTCTTATCTGTGGCTGATAATGACCACACTCACATCGAAATTGGGGCCAGCGGCCAAATCAAAGACGGCCAAGTCAAAGCAGCCCTCCACCTCACCCCCTTCAAACCCAACCTGCCACCAGAACAGCAAACTTTCTCTTCCAGTATCGTCCAATACGTCATCCGTACTAACCAACCAGTTATTCTCGATGACGCCCAACATCAAGGCTCATTTACCCAAAGCAACTATGTCCAACACCACCAACCAAAATCAGTGCTCTGCGCCCCCTTACTCAATCGCGGTCAACTAGTCGGTATCATCTACTTAGAAAACAATCTATCTCAGGCCGCTTTCACCCCAAACCGTATCGAGATTTTGCGCCTCTTAGCCACCCAAGCTGCTATCTCCATCACCAATGCCCAAGCGATTGCCGCCCGTGCCGAGCAGGCACAGCTTCGTCTCGAACAAGAGCGGTTGCAAATGCAAAACCAACTATTGGCCGAGCAATCGGAGCAGTTAGCCAAACTGAACGCCGATAAAGATAAATTTTTCTCCATTATGGCCCATGATTTGCGCTCTCCCTTTAATCCCATCCTCGGCATGTCCAAAATGCTCATCATGATCGCCGATAATGCCACACCCGAGGATGTACGTGAGTTTGGCGGCCACATCTACGACTCGGCCAAACACGTCTACGACCTCCTCGAAAATCTCCTCGCTTGGTCCCGCCTCGAACGGGGTCTGATGGAATATCACGCCGAAGAGATATCGGTGGCCGAAATCGCCAATCGCACCGTCAAACTCCATCGAGACAATGCTGCCAGCAAGGGCATCACCCTCACCGCTGACATCCCTGACGAGTTAACCGCCCATGCCGATCATCATATGCTCGATGCGGTCATTCGCAATTTGGTCTCCAATGCGATTAAGTTTACGCCGGCCGAGGGAAGCATCACCATTAACGCCGCCCCCTACCCCCAAGAACCAAACCGCCTTGTCGTCGCCGTCGCCGACACCGGCGTCGGTATCCCCCCCGACGTCATCCCCACCCTCTTTAAACCAGAAAGCCAATACACCACCCCTGGTACCAATAACGAAAGCGGCACCGGCCTCGGCCTCACCATCTGCCAAGAAATGGTCATCAAAAACGGCGGCCGCATCTGGCTCGACAGCATCCTCGGCTCCGGCACCACCGTTTACTTCACCGTGCCGACCTCTTCATAATAGATTCACCTACGACATTTACCCCAAAATCGGTGGGCTGTTAACAGCCCACCGATTTTCAAGTCCCTTACTTAGTTGGGAAACAACATGGGTTCTATCTTTAAAAAGGAGCTGCTTGTCATTTCGTGATCATTGGTAAGTAAGTATTGAAAGTAGTCGCAACTTCATAGGCACCAATGTCACAAGTCACCCCCTGTGGCCGGCTCATACCACGTTGATCGACTGTAATTGGATCACCATTTTCATCTGTGCAACTGCCACTATCGATAGCGGGGCTTTCTGCCAACAATGGATAAACGATAGTCCCGTTTTCTGCGGTTAAATTGCCAAGCATTGGGGACGTGTTAACCAGATCGGTACCTTGATTAAAGCTACAAGCATCTTGGCTATCCAAGTTGTAACCCAACGATGTCATTACACCACCATTATTGAAACAATTCAGGGCACCATTATCCGCCACCAACGTGTTTTTAAACTCAACGGTAGAACCGCCACCTAAGTTGGCATTAGCAACACCATTGCCAACCAGAGCTGCTGTATTTTCACTTATGGTTGTGGCTACCAATGATGTTGTTGCCGGCAATACCTGCGCTGCCACCAAAACACCGCCGCCTAAGCCACTTAGCTGACTGCCACTACCTGTAGCTTGGTTACCACTAATTGTACTATTTCTCACGGTCAACACCCCATCTAGGCTAAGAATACCACCACCATTGCCCACTTGGAACCCATCACCACTAGCGATATTACCCTCAATCACGCTGTTTTCGACTGTAACTTGTACTAACACAGGTCCGGTGACCCCTACAGGCGTACTACCGATGCCACCCCCATTGGTAGCCATATTATTACGAATCGTACTATGGCGAACATTAATAATGCCGGAACCACTGCTCGTATCAATAATAGCACCATTGCCAATACCGCCTCCTAAACCGGACAGATAATCGGATCCTACCACGGCACTATTGCCAGAAATCGTGACCCGTTCTAGAGAAGTCATCGCCAGCCTACCACTGTTGAAAGTATTGCCTATGCCACCACCATTATTGCCAGACGTATTGCTAATAATATGGCTATCTGTGATGGTTAGGATGGAGTCAGCCTCCGTCGCGCCATTCCTAATGCCACCCCCAGCGCTATCAATACTACTATTTTCCTGAATAAGCGCATTGTGAATTGTCGCTGATGAACTACGCACATACAATCCGCCACCTGAGAGCTTAGCACTGTTACGGCTAATCTCAATATTGTTAGCGGTAAATTCCCCTTCCCAAATAATGATACCACCGCCCAAACCACCACCAGTGGAGCTAGGAGTCGTAGCCACATTTTCTGTGACAACCGCATCTTGCAAATCCAACGTACCTGCAACATAAATACCACCCCCAGAATAACCATCTACAAAACCACCGGTGATTGTCACACCACTTATTTCAGTGATACTATTGGGGTGAATAAAAAAGAAGCGATCCAAGCCATTTGCATTTAAGATGGTTATACCCGCGCCAGCTCCCACAATCGTTACATTTGCCGTAATATTCATATCACCCGTTACATTTTCAGTTTCATGCGCACCAGGAATCGTTAATGAGTACGTGCCAGCAGGAATCATAATGGTGGTTGTCATGCCACCAGCAGGGCAGGCGTCAACAGCAGTTCCTGTATTTGCCGCTTGAATTGCTTCACGTAAAGAACAATTGCCATTATCAATTAAATCGTCAACTGTTGTATCTACTGTGATAGTTTGCATATCTGCCTGCGGCAAATTAGTAGCCATAACAACCCCCACCGATACCATAAAACCCAACACAAATAACAACGTAAGTATACGAAGTAAAACTTTTTTGTTCATCAATCTCTCCTTAGAAAGTAGCCATATGATCATGGCACAATAAAATATCTCAAGAAAGTATAAACAATAGCTGTGAACTAAATGTGAATCAATACGTATATATATGGGGTGGTTGCTCATCAATCATTATGGCAAGCAGCGGAAGAAGCTGGCCTATAAGGTCAACTCAAGCTCCCCCTTTCCCCCCCCTACTCCCCCGCCAAACGAATCCCCACCACATGCTCAAACCCCAATTCCCGCTTCTTCTCCAACCGTTCCCCACAAAACTCGGCCAAATCAGCATCAATCTCCCTCAATTCCGGCATCGTCACAATCGAAAACCCAATCGGCAACAATAAATGCTTGGCTACCATATAATTGGCCGTCGAAAAATAATCCCGACGCTTATCCAAAACCAAACTCAGAAACTTAGGCCCCAATCCCACCGAACGATACCCCGGCGCAATCCCGCCACAAAACTCAATCCAATGCTTAAACGGCGGTATCCAACATAACCCCACAATCTGCTCCGGATCATCAGCCGGCGTGGCCACATAATTATCCCACTCGGCCACAATCCGCTCCACATATTCCCGCGGCCGATACGCCAACTCCCCACTCTGCGAACACTCCTCAATAAACCGATGCATCTCATCCACCTGCTCCTCACGCCCCGGCTGAACCTGCAAGGTAACCACCCGCCCTTCAAACTCATACTCAAATGAAAACATCTCTCACTTCCCTTTTTCAAATTGATACATAAAAGCGATCAATGCTTCGACCGCTTCCACCGTCACCGCATTATACAAACTAACTCGGCAACCGGTCCGCGTCCGATGCGCCCCCACGCCCACAAAACCCGCCTTCTCCGCCGCCACAACAAATTCCCCCTCCAACGCGGCCGTCTCCAAATGAAACACCACATTCATCACTGACCGATATTCCTCCGGCACCGGACAACGATAAAAAGAGCTGTTATCAATATAATCATACAACAGCTTCGCCTTCTGCTCATTAATCGCCGCCATCGCCGCCACCCCCCCAATCTCATCCTCCAACCATTGCAACATCAACCACGTAATGTACATCGAAAAACAGGCGGGCGTATGGTAATTGGAACGCTTATCGATATGGGTCCGATAATCAAGCAGTTTGGGCAAATCGTCGGGAATATCGGCCAATAATGATTTGCGGATGATAACGGCCGTTACCCCCGACAACCCAATATTCTTCTGCGCATGGGCATAAATCAAATCAAACGGGGCCACATCCAGCACCCGCGCCAAAAAATCAGAACTCATATCAGCCACATACGGTACCCCAATCTTCGGCAATGAGCGCCACTGCGTCCCCGTCGTCGTATTGTTGGTGCAAATGTGCACATATTTCGCCTCTGGCCGATACGGCAAATCAGCGGGCAAATGGTTGTGATCACTATCGGCCGTTGTCGCAATCACGGCCACATCCCGCGGCAACCGCTCCGCCTCCTCAATCGCCCGCTGCGTCCAATGCCCCGTATCAATATAATCAATCGCCTCCCCCGGCCGCGATAAATTCAAAGGAATCATAATAAACTGCAACGAACCACCCCCCTGCAAAAAGATCACCTCAAACGCATCACCCAACCCCATCTGCTGCTTAATCCGCTCAGCACTATCATCAATAATCATCTGCATCTGCGGCGTCCGATGACTCAACTCCATCACACTCATGCCTAAATTCTGGAAATTAAACAGCTCCGCATGAGCCCTCTCCAACACAGGCAACGGCAACGCCCCCGGCCCAGCATAAAAGTTATAAACACGGTTATTCATTCAGGATACTCCCATCTCTATCTACCGAAAGAGTAATAAAACCATAATTTAACAACCATTCAATTATTTGTCAAAATTTTGGGTATGGTTCATATTTATCAAACCATAACCAAAAATCATGCCGCCTCAATCTTCCCCTTATTCTCTTCCGCCAACTGTGACAAACGCACCAATGTCTGATAAACAGCATCCCGCACCTGCCGATTTTCATCATTCTTCATAATAGGCAATAATGCATCATAAATCGCTTGATTATAGTTAAGCGGCTCTAATTTCCCCAAAATCAAAGCCGCTTTTTGTCTAATTTGAGAACTATCATGCACAAAATCAGCCCAACCAGTGCCATATTGTAACGCCTCCAAACAAACATTAATTGCATCTTGACTATATTGTGAATTAGAATCATTTAAAAGCAACTCTGCCGCCACCAAGCGGGCTGGATAACTAGCTAAACTACGTATATCATTCGTAGCCTCAATTGCTTTTTGCACTAATTCTGGAGGGATTTTTTCCATATAAGATTGTGTGACCACATAAATCCCACCAAATCTTTGACCCATCGCAGATGAAGCTAACCAATTAACCACCATTTGTTGCACATTAGTATCATCCACCAAGGATTTTCCCAATCTTTGTGCAATTGTCATTTGAGAGTCACGAATATTTTTTATAAATGGACGATCATGTGAATATATCAGTTCTAATGAAATCATCTCTGCGATTAAATACGCTTGAATAGTTTTTGAATAATGAGTAAATTGTTCAAAATCATCCCATTCTTGAATTAATAAACCAATACATACAATACGTGTACGCCAATTCTCATCCGTCAGCCTCGCCAACAAACCCGCTCTCACCTCCTCATCACTGCTCACCACACTCCCTAACTCCTGCGCCGCCGCTTGCATGACATCACTATCATTATCCGTCAGCCTCGCCAACAAACCCGCTCTCACCTCCTCATCACTGCTCACCACACTCCCTAACGCCTGCGCCGCCGCTTGCCTGACACTCCCATTCTCATCCGTCAGCCTCGCCAACAAACCCGCTCTCACCTCCTCATTATTGCTCACCACACTCCCTAACGCCTGCGCCGCCGCTTGCCTGACACTCC
>DATHYN010000493.1:0-8205 GCA_035459145.1 Anaerolineae bacterium
GCTTTTTTTCCTGTTGTTGTAGATATTGAGCTAAATCTCCACCCTTTGCGTATTCCATAGCTATAAAATGAAAATTATCAATAACCTCTTGATCATATATTCGAATAATATGTTCATTCTCAAGGCGAACTGATGTTCGGGCTTCAGCTAAAAATCGCTTCACAAATGCTTCATCAACCACATATTTTCTTTTTAGTACCTTTAAAGCAACCGGCCGTAAGTGATCTTGGGCTAAGTAAACATGGGCAAAACTGCCCTCACCAATAAGTCGCTCAATTTTATAACGCCCAAGTTTTTTGGGAAACCCATCGGAATTTGGTACCTCATCTTGGTTTGGAGTTATATCATCGCTCATTAACCGCTCCTATTTTCTACAAATATGCCAAAGAACTTAATTTCTAGCCCGTCGAAATACAAACTTAATACTACCAACATTACCAAGCTCCTTATCTAATCCTAACAAAGCCAATGTCCCCTCATTTGTGATTGCCGCCGTCACTTCAAATGCATCGAGCTCGAGTCCACTCATATCTGGTGGCGCTTTTGGTAATACCAATGCCAGTTGTTCTAAAAAAGCATCTATATTATTACCTAATGTCTCCACATTAAGGTTGGAAACATTTACGCCACCACGAACACTGCCTCTAACATAACTATCATCAACCTTTAAAATTGGAATCCACTCATTTTTTGTTTTATCTGACATCATTCAGTCTCCAATATCAATCTTAATCAAAATCCGCTTTTGCTAATGGATTACCATATAATGTATAACATAACCAAGTAGCATCTCCATAATTCTTAATAGATTGCCGCGCTTGCTGCATCGCCTCACCAACAGTAAATCCATATAATAATCCCTGATAAAAACTATCAGCAAATAAAGCTGCGGCTTCATCATTTGCATTCCATAAAGTCGCTACAATACAAGCAGCACCAATATCCTGAAATGAGGTAGGCCATCCTTGAGGATTCACTAATGCATAACCATCATGCCCACTATTACAAAAATTCAAAAAGATAAAAGGTTTTTTTTGACCAAAAACAGTATGACTTGGCAATGTCAAGTTTGTTACATCAAATGCATCCCCTTCACGAAAGCGAAAAAAAGTGCCCTTATATTCTGGGGCGTATCCCCCATGACCTATAAAATGTAACCCATCATAACTTCCCATATTGGCTGACTTTAACATTGGTTCTAAATCTGAATATTGGTAAATTGTTTCGATATTCAAATGAGTGTGTTTTTGTAATGCAGCTACTTCTTTTTGAACGCCTGGTAAACGATCCTCCCCAATTAATAACGCCAATGATGATATTTTAAATGATTCTTGTAGTTGCACAACACCTTCATTAGGCGTAATGATCCAACGCCCAATTTGAAATAATTCACTCAAACAAACCAATGGTTGTGCAACCAAATCTGTCACCTTGCTTTTAATTGGCACAATGATTTCCCAAGGCACTCTGGCTGTATCACTATCTAACAACAATTGACAAGTTTTTACTTGACTAAGTTCTTTCCAAAAATAATGTTGCATTTCTAGAGAAAACAACTCTTTATACAAACGCACACCTAATATTTGCAAATCTTTTTGAATCTTTTTATCTGGCATCGATGGGTTTAACCGATGAGCGGCTAGTCTATTTAGATACTCTTGTATGGATTCGATATAACCATCTAAATCATTACGTAATTGATGTGGTCTAAGTATGCGTTCATTTACATCAGTTTGTTTACGAATCCCATACCAAATCGCGCCATTCTCTAGCCAAATTCGTATGGTTACATCAGGTTTAGGCACTTCATATGGCACACGGTTTAATAGAACTGTTTCCACATTATATCGACGATCAACAACATATAGTTTATCATCCTGAACGATTGGTTGATAATGGATACTTTTAGGCATTCGATATTGCCAACATAGCTCACCGGTTTGACCATTTAATGCATATACATGTTTATCATTTGAGCCACATAAAATTTGGTTGTTATATACACTTAACGGTGCATAAAATTGCCCTGTACTTATTGTAAAAGGCTTATTCCATGCGAACTCTCCTGTATTAACATCTAACGCTAATATCTGGTATGTTCTCGGTTCATCAGCTTTAATCCCTACAAACACATAATCTTGCCACTGAATTGGACCTGTTGTTATCGTTCGCCCTTTTTGCTGGCACCAAAGCTGATGACCATCTTGTTTATCAAGCGCAATAACAAACCCTGCTGATGTTGTCAAAACAACAACTCTGTTAGTAACCAATGGATTCGAAACAATTATGCCGTGTTCTTGATCTAATTCGTAAAGAAATCGTTCTTGACCATCTGTTTGATACCAACACAAAATATGCTTTTTACTAGCAATATATAGATTCTCCCCATCCACCGCAATACTATTTAACATCCAAGCCTTATCAAATAGCTTTTGCCACATCATTTCATGCAAATTATCTAATGAAATACAACAAGCCATCTTCTTTGTTGAATCTGTTATAAAAAACACACAATTATTAACACAAACTGGGGCCGAAATACTCCCTTGTACATCAATACCCCATACAAAGTCGCCTGAATCAGCGTCTACAGCTATCAATTCATTATCTTTTTTATCAAACGGATGGTTTTGCTGTGAACTCGCTATTATTACCCAATTCTTTTCTGGTATAAAAACTAAGTATCGAACCACACGGCCATAGTTCAAGTACCCCTCTTTAGGGTATCGCCACCTAATAGGCATCTTATCATCATGACGATCTAAGGCCTGTACACGGCCACGCGCTGCTTCAGAATCTTCTGTTCCTACTATCAACAATTCTTCAGTTAAGACAAAACTGCCTCTCCGAATAAGCGGCGGGGTTAATCTCAAATCAGCAGGCTCTAATGGTAATCGATCCTTTATTTTTTCGGGTACAGTTTGAAAAAGGCTCATATTTATAGTTCTCGAACAAATAACAACAACTTTGTTTTTATACTATGGCACAACAAGTCAAAAAATATTAAACTGAACTTAAAAACACTAGCTCAGTGATTATAAAACAAATTACCATATCTAGCCAGAATATACTTATGATTTATATGCTTTTTTCACGTCACAAATTTTTAGTATCAATAATTTTAGGATGGTAAAACATCACCATTAAATTCCAACCCATAACTTGAGCCAATCCCTAGTACTTTTGTCCTCATCCCCCTTTACATTATGCACTTAAACGGGTAAGCTACATATTGCTAATACAAATTTAACATTTTTGCGCTATCATACTACCAACCAACCCCCCTGACCTCTGAGGTTTCAACGCCTAACCCCCCACCCACCAAACCACCCAAAAACCTCAGAGGTCTCCCCCACACCCCTTCCCCACCCCACCTACCCCACTAGCCAACAACTAATCCAATCCACCAAGGAGATCTATCATGCGCCAACGCCTCGAAATCTACCAACGCCTTCTCAGCTACCTCACCCCCTACCGTTACCAACTCATCATCGCCTACGTCTCGATGATTTTCGCCGCCCTCCTCAACCTCTTTATCCCCCAAATCATTAAAGACGCCATCGACAACGGCCTCGCCAGCGGTCGTGCCGATGCCCTCTTCTCCGCCGGCGCCCTCATCCTCGCCATCGCCCTCGGCCGCGGCATCGTCAGCTTCGGCCAACGCTACTACGGCGAATGGCTCTCCCACCGCGTCTCCTACGACCTCCGCAATAACTTCTACCACAGCGTCCAATACCTCCCCTTCGCCTTCCACGACCGCGCCCACACCGGTGACCTCATGAGCCGCGCCACCAGCGATATCAGCGAAACCGAACGCTTCGTCGGCATCGGCCTCATGGACCTCCTCTCCACTCTCATCCTCATGCTCGGTGTCCTCGTCGCCATGTTCTTCGAAAGCCAATCCCTCACCCTCATCGCCCTCGGCCCCATCCTCATCCTCGCCTTCTACACCACCCGCTTCGGTAGCATCGTCCGCCCCATGTTCAAAAAAATCCAAGAACAAATGGGCGTCCTCTCCTCCGTCATGCAAGAAAGCATGACCGGTATCCGCGTCGTCAAAGCGTTCGCCCGCGAACCCCACGAACTCCATAAATTCGATGAACAAAACGATGAATGGTTCCAACGCCGCTTCCGCCTCATCAAAGCCTGGGCCGATAACTGGCCTTTCTTCACCTTCCTCGTTAACCTCAGCATCGCCCTCGTCCTCTGGTTTGGCGCCCCCCAAGTCCTCGATGGCCAAATCACTGTCGGTGCCCTCTTCGCCCTCATCTCCTACCTCCTCATGCTCGCCCCACCCGTCCAACGCCTCGGCTTCCTCATCAACCTCGCCGCCACCGCCAGCGCCGCCGCCACCCGCGTCTTCCATATTATCGATACCCCCCGCGAAGACCAAGAAACTGCCACCACCCCTCTCACTCTCAACCACAACAACACCCTCAATGGCAATGTCACCTTCGACAACGTCTCCTTCGCCTACACCGCCGACCGCAACATCATCACCGATATCAACTTCACCGCCCCCGCCGGCCACACCATCGCCCTCATCGGCCCCACCGGCTCCGGCAAATCTACCCTCACCAACCTCATCCCCCGCTTCTACAACCCCACCGCCGGCCGCATCCTCGTCGATGGCCAAGATATCCACCAACACTCCATCCACAGCCTCCGCCAACATATCGGCATCGTCCTCCAAGAACCTTTCCTCTTCAGCGCCACCATCGCCCAAAACATCGCCTACGGCCGCCCTAACGCCTCCCTCAACGATATCGTCGCCGCCGCCAAAGCCGCCCGCGCCCACAAATTTATCACCCAAATGCCCGATGGTTACGATACCCGCATCGGTGAACGGGGCGTCACCCTTTCCGGCGGCCAAAAACAACGGGTCGCCATCGCTCGCGCCCTCCTCGCCGACCCCCGCATCCTCATCCTCGACGATTCCACCAGTAGCGTTGACACCGAAACCGAATACCTCATCCAACAAGCCCTCAACGTCCTCATGGAAGGCCGCACCACCTTCGTCATCGCCCAACGCCTCCTCACCCTCAAGAACGCCGACACCATCCTCGTCCTCGACCAAGGCCACATCGTCGAACGCGGCACCCACGACCAACTCCTCACCACCAACGGCCTCTACCGCCAAATCTACGACCTCCAACTCCGCGACCAAGAAACCTTCATGGCTCAACAAAACCAAATACCATCTTGAGCGCAGTGACAGCCCGCCCCGCTCCACCAACACATCACTCCCGTAACAAGGGCCAACATGACACCACCATCTTGAGCGCAGTGACAGCCCGCCCCACCTCCACCAACACGCCACTCCCGTAACAAGGGCCGAACGAAGTCGAAAGATCTACTAACAACCAACAAAAACCCGAACCTTCCA
Organism: Anaerolineae bacterium; assembly: GCA_035459145.1. Classification (GTDB taxonomy): domain Bacteria; phylum Chloroflexota; class Anaerolineae; order Promineifilales; family Promineifilaceae; genus DATHYN01. Next base: position 5,387 of record DATHYN010000493.1, read on the forward strand.
ACGGCATACATCACCAACCACCTCTAAAATGCCCAACGAAGCCAAAAACAACGAACAACGAACACAACAAACATCACAACGGCACAAATCACCTTCCGGAGAAACACATGACACAAACAACCACCCTCAACAAAAACAACAACCCCGACCGCGCCCGCCGCGAAGCCAAAATCCGCGACCTCCTCCCCGATGAAGAAGACGACCAACTCGGCAAAGCATACGACGCCCGCCTCGTTCGCCGCCTCTTCCGCTACATGAACCCCTACAAAACACGCCTCTCCCTCGCCATCATCCTCATGATCGTCGGCGCCCTCATGAGCGTCGCCGGCCCTTGGCTCGTCGGCCAAGCCATCGACGACGGCCTCGCCCAAGGCACCATCACCCGCGCCCGCAACTGGACCCTCGCCTTCCTCATCGTCTCCCTCATCGAATGGGCCAGCAACAAAGGCCGCATCACCCTCATGGCCTATGTCGGCACCCGCGTCGTCGCCGACATGCGCAGTCACCTCTTCCGCCACCTCCACCGCCTCTCCCTCAACTTCTACAACAATTACAGCGTCGGCCGCCTCATGAGCCGCCTCATCAGCGACGTCGACGTCCTCCAAGATTTCATCACCTGGTCCATCACCGGCCTCTTCCGCTCCTTCTTCACCCTCTTCGGCATCGTCGCCGCCATGCTCTGGCTCGATTGGCAACTCGCCCTCGTCACCTTCGCCGTCATCCCCCTCATGATTATCCTCACCAACTACTGGCGCCAACACGTCCGCGACGCCTACCGCGACACCCGCCAACGCCTCTCCCTCATCAACGGCTACCTCAACGAATCTATCTCCGGTATCCGCGTCACCAAAAGCTTCACCCGCGAACCACACAACGCCCAACATTTCGATGACCTCAACCACTCCTACTTCGATGCCAACGTCCGCGCCTCCCGCCTCGCCGCCATCTTCTTCCCCGGCGTCGACTTTATGGGCTCCCTTGCCACCGCCCTCGTCATCGGCATCGGTGGCTACCTCATCTCCGGTGACTCCCTCACCGCCGGCACCCTCATCGCCTTCATCCTCTACGTCGACCGCTTCTTCAACCCCATCCGCGAACTTGCCCAACGGTACAACACCTTCCAATCCACCATGGCCGCCAGCGAACGCCTCTTCGACCTCCTCGATACCCAACCCGACCTCATCGACACCCCCAACGCCTACGACCTCCCCCCCGTCACCGGCCTCGTCCGTTTCAATAACGTCTCCTTTGGCTACAAACCAGATGAATACGTCCTCCACAATGTCGACATCACCGCCCGCCCCGGTCAACGCATCGCCCTCGTCGGCGAAACAGGCGCCGGCAAATCAACCATCATCCGCCTCCTCTCCCGCTTCTTCGACATCACTGCTGGCACCATCACCATCGACGACCATGACATCCAACAAGTCACCAAAGCCAGCCTCCGTCAACAACTCGGCATCGTCCTCCAAGACACCTTTCTCTTCTCCGGTTCCATCGCCGACAACATCCGCTACGGCCGCCTCGATGCCACCGACGAAGAAATCGAAACCGCCGCCCGCGCCGTCGGCGCCCACGACTTCATCATCAACCAACCAGATGGCTACCAAACCGATGTCGGCGAAAACGGCGTCAACCTCAGCGTCGGCCAACGCCAAATCGTCTCCTTCGCCCGCGCCCTCCTCGCCGACCCCCGCATCCTCATCCTCGACGAAGCCACCAGCAGTGTCGACACCGCCACCGAAAAACAGATCGAATACGCCCTCGAACAACTCATGACCGGCCGCACCAGCTTCGTCATCGCCCACCGCCTCAGCACCATCATCTCCGCCGACCAAATCATCGTCCTCGATAACGGTCGCATCGTCGAACGCGGCACCCACGACGAACTCCTCACCCAAAACGGCCGTTACTACCAACTCTACACCATGCAATGGGCCCAACAAACCCCCTAACCCCCCAGACCTCTGAGGTTTCCCACGCCATCCCCCCCAAAGTGCCGACCCTCCCTAAAAACCTCAGAGGTCTCCCCCCCCAGCCCCCTTCAAATATTGTCAAACCCAATCAATACCCACCCTCAAAAGGAGTCCAAATCCAATGCCTAGCCCCCCCAAACTCACTCATAACACCTATTACCACATCTGGAATCGCGGGGCCAACCGTCAAAACATATTCACCCACCACAAAAATTACCAATACTTTCTACAAAAATACATTCAAAAAATCGCCCCCATCGCTTACACCTATGCCTATTGCCTTCTCCCCAACCATTTTCATTTACTCATAAAAACAAAAGATTCCACAGAAATACCCACCAACACCCCTAATACACCATCACAACTATTTTCTAACTTCTTTAATGGCTACACCCGTGCCTTCAACCGCCAACAAAAGCGCACCGGCCCCCTATTTGAAGGCCGCTTCGGCCGCAAACCAGTCACAACAGAAACCTATCTCCAACGCCTAATCATCTACATCCACCGAAATCCCCAAACCCACGGCCTTATCGATGACTTCCGCCAATGGCCCTACTCATCATACAAAACCCTCACCTCCCACCAACCAACCCGCCTCCAAAGAGACCACGTCTACAACTGGTTTGGCACCCGCCAACACTTCATCCACGCCCACCAAACACACCAACCCATCAACCTCGACTACCTCTAAAGCCCCCCCCCAGACCTCTGAGGTTTCACACGCCAACACCCCCAAAGTGCCAACACCCACTAAAAACCTCAGAGGTCTCACACGCCAACACCCCCAAAGTGCCAACACCCACTAAAAACCTCAGAGGTCTCACACGCCAACACCCCCTCAAA
>DATHYN010000494.1:0-16322 GCA_035459145.1 Anaerolineae bacterium
CCCCGAAACAACAACTCTTCCCCCACCCCCACAAACAACGCTAACAACAACCACTCCCAAAATGTGTCAAACTCACGCAAAACTTCACTATTAATCTCGCCCAACAACGCCACTTCATCTGGGTTCAGATAGCCCCAAACAAGCCCCCCAATTAACTGCATTACAAACAAAGCCACGATCAACCCCATCCCCAAACTAATCTGATGACTACTCAATCGTCCCACCCCCAACCGTGCCAACACCTCTTCCCCCGATCGCCGTGTCCCGTACCCCACCCCAACAATCGCTACCAAACTAAAAAACAACGGCTGGCTCAATGTCGCCCATACACTCTGCCCCTCGGCCGTCGCCGCCACCGCCTCCAAACTCCCCAACGCCAACGTAAAAAGCGCATTCGTTAACAACAACCCAATCATCAACAACGCCAACAAATGTACCAACGACGCTGGCTTTAACGCCGTCACTTCCCCCAAGCGCCGCCGTACCACCGGCAACCCCACCACAACAATCCACCCCCCTAAAAAAAACAACGCCACCTGCACCGCGGGCATCATCAAAACCGCCATCCGAAAACTATCATCCCCCCCCTCGCCAATATCCCCTCTACTCACCACCGCCAATACCAAAGCCATCCCCACCAAGCCAACACCACCCAACACCACTACCCCAGAAACCCACCGGCTCAAACGTTCATCTTCTGGCAATAAATTAACAACCACAATTCCCATTAACACCAACGCAAATAAAATGACCATAAACCACTACTTATCCTTCATCTAATAACTCAACCGCCTCCCAATCCCCACCAACCTCTTTCGCCTGCATCGCTAAGGCCCGCTTCCGATACAATTTAGCCGCCACATCTTGCGGATTCAAAGCCAACACCTGCTCATAGCAAAACAACGCCTCCGCAAACTCCCCTCGTTGATAATGTTTCATTCCCTGCTCAAAATCAGGCAAACTTTTTATCTTCAACGCCCGCATCGGCAACGCTTCCCCATCAAGTACCTCAATAATGCCCACAAAATCCTCTTTCCCCTTAACCTGAACCTGCCCTAAAAAGCGCACATGATATTGCTCCCGTGTCTGTGCCGCTGCCAAAGTCGACTCACTAACAATGATACTCGTCCCGTACTGCTTATTCAACTTCTCTAAACGAGATGCCAAATTAACCGCATCCGAAATAACCGTCCCCTCCATCCGTGCCACTTCCCCCACCGTCCCAAACATCACACTCCCCTGATGCAGACTAACCCCAATCGCAATATCAGCCTGCTCTGGCCGCTCAATATTATACGCCGCTACCGCCTCCTGTAACGCCACCGCCGCCGCCAACGCATCATCCGCGCTTCGTGGAAATAAGGCCATAATCTCATCCCCAATATACTTGTCAATAAAACCATAATGTTGCCGAATCACCGGACTTACCTGGCTCAAATAATCATTAACAAACCGGAAATTCTCTGCCGGCGTCATCCGTTCCGATAATGATGTAAAGGAACGAATATCGGCGAACATCACCGTCATAATCTCCTCAATCTGATCCCCCAACTGCACATCCGTAATCCGTTTCCGACCCAATAAATCCAAAATCTCCGGCGGCACAAACCGACTATACGCCTTCGTCAACGCCACCTGCTGGGCCAAAGAATCGCTCAACTCATCATACAGACTCGCATTTTCAATCGAAATCGCCGCCTGTGACGACAATAAATTCAAAACTTCAATCCGCTCGGCCGGAAACGCCCCCGTCGTCAACGTATTCTCCAAATACAACACCCCCACCACCTTCCCCTGCGTCCGCAACGGCGTGCACAACAACGACTTCGGCTGATACTCCCGCACATACCGATCTTGAATAAACGCCCCCTCATGCCGCGCATCATTTAAAATCACACTTTCATTCGTACGCGCCACATAATTAATGATTGCTACCGGAACGGCCGTTTGTGCCTGATTCGCCACCGGCAACGACTGCAACACCTCCACCCCCTCCGCCTCATCATCACCCCCCACCCGCGCCTCCGCTTCAATCACCCACTCCCCATCCTTCTTCAAAATCAATATCCCTCTCTGCGCCCCCGCATTCTCAATCACAATTTTCATCACCTGATGCAACAAATTCTCTAACACAATCTCCCGCGATAACGTCTGTGACGCTTTTAACACAGTCGCCAAATCCAACGCCCCTAAACCAGCACCTTGCCCTATATCATCATGGGACGCAAAAATTGATAAGGCCAAGCTGTTGGCCGCGGTCATTCTCTCCGCCCCTTGTTGCCATAAACGACCATATTTCTCATCAAGATGCGCCACCTTAGCCCCACTCCCCCACTGCTCATACGCATACCGCGCATCACGCAAATACAATCGCGCAATCCGCTCCCGCCCCAACCCTAAATAAAATTTCCCCGCTAACTCCTGCGCCAACCCCTCATCGAAAACATGCTTGTGCTTTTGCGCTAACCCTATTGCCTCCTCGTAACGCTTCTGCGCCGCCCCCACCTTTCCCTGAACCCGATACCACTCGGCCGCCACCAACGCCACCCGCTGACTGCAATTCTGCGGCATATGGTCCGCCCAAATCCGCAACTGACGCCAATTTAACCGCACTTGGGCCAACAACTTCATCCGCTCCCAACCTGTCGACTTCTCCGCCCTTACCAACCGCAACAACGCATCAAAAAATTTAATATCGACATTCCAACTAAGCCCTTGACCACTATCAGCATACGTCTTCAACTCCTCCGCCGAAGCAAACGCTTCCTCCCAATTCTCCAATAAATAGTTGTAAACCAAATCATAAAAATAATAACTCAATGAACCTAAACGATCATTGTTCTCAATAAACAACGCCAACATCTCCTCCGATGACGTCACCTCCCCATTAGGCAAAACCAACTCTTGCCCCTCAATACCCCGCAAACGGCTCGTATAATCTAACCGAATAATCCCATTCTGCAACGGCGATAACTGCCCTAACTGCCTAAAAATCGCCTGTCCCGTCTCAATATATTTTTGCAACACCTCTAAATTCTCCCCCATCGTCGTTCCCATCGCCCCCCGCGTATTATACGCATACGCCGCAAATGTCACATCACCTGCATCCAAACCAACATGATAAGCCTCCACCAAATACGGCAATACCTCTTCGTAAGGCTGTCGCCAATGGCGCGTAAAGCCATAGGTCGTCAACAAAATTTTAGCTCGCAGCTCTGGTGCATCAAACCGATCCACTAACTGTAATGCTAAATCAGAAAATGAAAATCCACGCTCAATTTGCCCTAAATTACTGGTCAAAATTAACGCGTAGGTTGCGTACGCTTGGGCCGAGGCAGGTGCCGGCCCATAACGAACCGACAAACGCACCATCTTCAACGCCAACAACGCAAACAACTGTGGATTGGCAATATACGCCGCCGCGCTAACCGTACTCATAATCCGCATCGCCGCTAACTTATCAGCCAATGACATCGCCGTCATACTCGCCAAACGCTCTATCTTCCGCCCTACCATCAAAATCTCAGTTCGCATCAAACTAGACACCACATGCCCAAAATGGGGCTCGATTGGTATTTTTATACCTAACAACCGCAACGCTTCTAAGGCTGTCCTTGCCGCTTGATTAGGCTGATTTGCCGCTAACTGCGCCCCAATGGTCACTTCATAAATACGAACTTTATCTAATGCATTTTTCCCATGCGTTTGCACCGCCGCTACCCACGGCTCAATTTTCTCCCAATGACCGTTTAAATACGCTGTTTCCGCCACTTCTGTGTAAACCCCCAAGGCCAAATCATAACTATCTTCCCATGCTGTCTCCGGCAACAAATCAAGTGCCGTCGATGCATATTGATAGGCTGCCTCGTAGGCGGCCGAGCTCTTCGCCTTACGACTAGCCTCTAAATTTAACCCCACCACCTCCTGCCGTTCACGCACAACCACTCCCGCCACTTGCGCCGCATTCAAATGATTCACAATATCAAATAAATATTGATACAACCCATCCCCGGACGCCTCCCGCCACATCTCCTTCCCAATCCGATAATGCATCTCCCCCCGCTCATCCACCGCAATTAAATCATACGTCGCCTGCTGAATCCGATCATGAGCAAACTTATACACAATCGAGGCCACATCCCCTTCATCTAAAATCGCTATTTGCGCCACTTGATACTGCTCACTCAAAGGAATAATCAATCCCTCAATCAACGCCGGCCACAACGCCTCGGCCACCACCGCCACCCCCTCACGCCGCACCACCGCCAACGTCCGCAACTCAAACTGATTCCCAATACACGCCGCTAACTGCAACATCGCCTGCGTTTCAGCCGGCAACTTGCGCACTTTGTCACTCATCAACGACACAACATTATCCGTTATCATCTGCGTCTGAATCCCACCCAAATCCCACTGCCACCCCCCCTCCTGAAAATCAAACGAAATCAACTTCTCTTGATACAAAGATTTCAAAAACTCCGTCACAAAAAACGGTGTCCCCCCCGTCTTATCTAAAACCAGCTGTGCCAATGGCCATACAACCTCATCCTCGGCCTGCAACGTCTCCTCTAACAACATCACCACATGCGCCAACTTCAACGGCGCCAACTCAATCCGCTGTATCGCCACTTGCTTCTGCTGTAATACACCCAACATCGTCATCAATCGGTGCGCTTGATTCACCTCATTGTCCCGATAAGCCCCAATCACAAACAAATGATGCGTCTCCGCATCCGTCAATAACAGTTGCAACAAATCCAACGACGAACTATCCGCCCACTGCAAATCATCCACAAACAACACCACCGGGTGCTCCTCCGCCGTAAACACCCGCATCATATTCTGCAACACCAATCGAAACCGACTCTGCGCCTCGGCCGGCGGCAACGACGGCACCCCTTCCTGCTCCCCAATCACCAACGCCATCTCCGGAATCACATCCACAATCACCTGACCATTCGGCGCCAACGCTCCCTGCAACTTCTCCCGCCAACGTCTAATATCCGCTTCACTTTCCGTCAATAACTGCCGAATCAATGCCTGAAACGCTTGAATCAACGGCGCATACGGCTTATCACGTTGCAATTGATCAAATTTTCCCGCAATAAAATATCCTCTCTGCCCCGTAATCGGCTTATAAATCTCCCGCACCAACACCGATTTCCCTATCCCCGATGGCCCTGTTACCAACATCAACTCATGCCCACCCACCGTAATCCGCTCAAAAGCCGCTAATAACTGCTCAATCTCCCGTTCCCGACCATACAATTTCTGCGGTATCTGAAACTGGTTCGTCTGATCCTTACCCCCTAACCTAAAAACAGGTACCGCCTGCTTCTCTTGCCACGCCTCTAAACAAATCCCCAAATCCTCTTTCAAACCATACGCCGATTGATACCGATCTTCCGCATTTTTGGCCAACAGTTTTAACACAATCTGGCTCACCATCTCCGGAATCAACGGCTTCAATACCGTTATCGGTGCCGGCTCTTGCGCTATATGACTATGAATAATCTCCATCGGATCGTCTGTTAAAAAAGGAACTTGACCCGCCAACATCTCATAAAAAGTAGCCCCCAACGAATAATAATCGGTCCGATAATCAATATCACGATTCATCCGCCCTGTCTGCTCCGGCGAAATATAAGCTAAAGTCCCCGCCAACACATTCGGATGACGAAATGTCGTCGTCTCCCGTGACAAAACCGTCGCCAACCCAAAATCAATAATCCGCACCTCATCCTCGGCCGGATTATACAAAATATTACCCGGATTAATATCCTTATGAATCACATGATGCTGATGAATCTCCCCCAAAACCGTCACAATCCCCACCATAATCCCCAATAACTTCGACAACGGCAACCGCTCATTCCCCTGCACATACTCCCGCAATGTCCGCCCCCCAAAATCCTCCTGTATCATCACATAACGATTCTGAACCCGCTCCAACCCAAAAACCTTAACCACGCCCTCAACATCAGCCAACTGCAACGCAATCTCATACTCTTGCCGAAAACGCGCAATCCTCTGCGGCGAAGGATAATCCTCAGCCAAAACCTTGAGAATAACCGCTTCCCCATCCCCCTCTCTCTCAGCACGATACACCCGCGATTGGATGCTATCGTGCAATAACTGTTTTATTTGGTACCCAGGTATCTGGAGCATAAAAATGTAATCAAATCCATTAATTTAATTTAGATTGTGTTGATATTTTCTCACAACCTAGTTAAACCCAATTTCAAACGATTTAAACGAAAATTTTTGTCCTGATAATTCAACCATAAACAAAAACAACCACCCCCTATTATAACATGAAATCACCCAATCATAGAAAAATGCTCCCCACCCCTTTGCCCCCCACTCCCATAAGAGCCGATCCTGTCAAGACCAAAAAATCCGTCCAATCCCCAAAATCCGCGTTAAAACCCACCAAACATCATCAAACCAACTTCGACCTCAAACGCATCCTTTGCAAAACTCCCTAAAATTTGCAAAACTCCCACTTTTACGAAATAATAACGAAACTTATCATTCCTTTTCGTTAATTTCAAGTTGTTTAATTAAAAGATTCCACACTTTTAAATTAACAACTTCCAAGCATTACATCTAATATCGACAATATTTAGTTTAATACACTTAGTCAACGATGCGCAACATTAAAAACAACTAAATACGGATTAACACACAAACCTATATGAGGTACTCACATGAAGTCGTTGAAAATCTCTTCGTGGCAACTCTATGCCACAACCATTCCCCTCTTCATTTCCCTGCTCCTGTTTGCCAATTACCTCCCGCTCGAAGCCAATTCGCCAGCCCAACAAATCGACCAAGTCTGGCGCAATGTGCAAATGGCCTCTCAATATGGTTACTCCGTTGACATCCGCCAAACATCCACTCCCAAACCGGGCCCCTTCACCATCGGCGTCCAAGCCACCGAACAAACCGTTTACCTCGAAGGCTTCACCAACCTAGACGAACAATCAACCCACATGACCATCTGGTCCGATACCAGCTCCGCTTTTGACCGCCTTTCCGGCGTTAGTTACAAAGTCGAAGACGGCCAAGGCTACGTGCGCCAAGGCGATACCGCTTGGCAACCTGTCGACGCCAACGCCCTCCAATGGGCCGCCCCTGCTGGTGATTTCACCTCCTTCCTCGTCGCCGCTAAAAATGTCTCTTGGGAAGGGGAAGAAACGCGTTTGATCGAATTGGATGAAGGTACAACGGCCGTTAACTTCGACCGCTACACCTTCACCATCCACGGCCCCACCTACGCCCACCTCATCCGCCAACAAATCGAAACCGAACTCAAAAACAACTTCGAATGGCTCCCCAACCAACAACTCAACCTCCCAGCCCTCTACAATGATATGCAAGCCCACGGCGAACTCTGGGTCAATAAACAAGGCCTCCCCCTCCGCCAACAAATCAATATCCAATTCCCCGAACAAACCAACCAACAACAATCAGCCTTTGTCGAAGTCACCTTCCGTAACTGGGACCCACCCAAATCCGCCAACGCCTACCGCCTCAACAAACTTTACACCCAAACCAAACAAAACCTGCCTGATATCACCCTCGATATCTCCGCCTTCATCTTCATCCTCCTCGGCCTCGCCCAATTCCTCCGCTCCCGCCACTGGCAAAAAGCCGGCATATACTTCATCATCGTCGCCATCGTCTTTACCCCCCTCCTCCAAACCATCTACGCCTACGACGCCCTCGACCGCCGTCAACAACGCCTCGGCGAACCCACCCCGCCCCCAGCCGATGACACCCCCACCACCTTCACCCCTCCCTCCTCCGCCAACCCCACCACCCTCAACATGCTCCGCCATGACCCCGGCCATGACCAAAATAATAACGGCTTCACCGACTACCAAGACCTCATGCTCAACGCCTACAACCAACCAGCCACCCCCGCCCAACAACAAGAATGGCAACTGATGATGACCCTCGACACCGATAACGACGGTCTCACCGATTTTGAAGAATCAATCCTCGGCACCTCCCCCTACTTCGCCGATACCGATGGCGACCTCGTCACCGATACCCTCGAAATTGAAGGCTTTTTCTACAATGGTCAACAATGGTACACCGACCCCCTTAATGAAGATAGCAATGGAGATGGCCACTTCGACGGCTTAGAATGGAACGGCATCGGCAAGGAGAGTTGGGACACCGATAATGACGGCACCCCAGACCTGTTTGACAATGACAACGATGGCGACCTCGTCCCCGACCATCTCGACCACGCCTCTTACACCAACCGCTCCGATTCGCTCATTTTTGATGGGGACACCCCCTTTGAACTCTCTGTTGATGGCGCCCAAAACGGCCGTTTCCTCTTCACCGAATTCCAACTCCGCCCCACCAACCCCGACCACCTCTGGTACGCCTTTAACATCCTCGATTGGCCCCTCGACACCCAAGGCCAAGCCCAAGATTGGGACGCCAAAACCTTCGCCGACGTCTACGGCAACGACGACCTCCCCTCCACCACCGGCGATATGCGCCTCATCCCCATGCTCGAAATCACCATGAACCGCGAAAGCTCCCAAATCCCCTTCATGAACCAACTCAACCTCGATGAAACCCTCCGCAATCAACTCGTTTCTGACATTTACGACCCCACCGGCATCGCCATCCGCGTCATCGATGACACCCAAGTCGCCGCCTACATCCCCCTCCAACTCATGACCGACCCCGAAACCGGCGAACGCGTCGGCTTCCAAGCTGAAATGCTCTATAAACCCAACAGCCCTTGGACCACCGCCCACCAAGTCAAAATGGTTTGGCATGTCCAAATGCTCAATGACACCGTCGCCAACTGCCAATCCGGCCTCTGCACCAGTTACAACAACCCCACCATCCTCCACGCCTACGATGATAGTTGGCAACTCACCTCCCTCGTTCTTCGTGAAGATTCTCGCGCCGATGTCGCCATGATCTTTGAAGACCCCACCCTCGACCCCAACATTAATGACGATCTACAACTATTCCAATTAGCTTGGAATTTACAACAAACCTTCCTCAGCGGCCGCGATTGCCACATCACCAATGTCAACGGCGAATGCATTCGTGATGGTTATCGTGATTTCACCGTCGACTCCATCCGCCAACGCTTCGACCATACCATCAACGCCTCCCAAACCATCACCGATCGCCTCGGCATCGATAACCACCTCCGCGTCCTCACCGCCAACTACGACAACTTCTACGACCTCTCCCTCAACCTCGGCCAAGACCAAGTCATCCCCAACATCCTCGACGCCCACTTCACCTCCCAAACCCCCATTACCCCCACCGTCATGTTCGCTACCGAGCTCGCCTACCGCTCCATCAGCCTCGACAGCACCGATAACAGCACCCTCACCAACACCCATGCCCACTTCGATATGTCCACCCTCGATCCCACTGTCTCCGCCATGCTCTCTTGGACCCCTTACAGCTACGATACCACCGAACAAACATGGACCACCCTCTCCACTGACGAATACCAAGATGTCTGGCAGGCACGCTACGAAGACCAAATCGCCACCGCCGACGATCCCACCGACGCCCAAGATAAATCGAACCTCGCCGCCAATATGTATGGCCTCATCCGTCAAGGTGTCCAACAAATCGTTGAGCAAAATCGGATCATCCTCGGCTACCGTCAAACAGCATCTGTCACCGATGAAGCCATTGCCGCCAATACCATTGGCGTTGCCCAACCGGTCTTTTCCTTTGTCGCCGAAGCCTTAACCAACGCCATCGTTGAATACGCCTATGACGAAGTCGATAACATTATTAAAGAAGGCTTGTCAAGCTTTATCAAAGGTGCCTTTGGCTCTGTCGCTGGCTCCATCAAAATCGCCATGATGGCCGTCGGCCTGCTTATCGCCGCCGCCATTCTTCTCGTCAGCCTCATCAATGTCAATGATGCCACCCGTACTATCCTAATCCAAACGTTTACCTATGCCGCTATCGTCGTCTCTATCATCGGCGCTACTTTTGACATTATTGATATGGTTACTGATTATGTAAAAGTAGGCGTCCAAGCTGTTAGCAATACCATTAACCGTGTCTTGGGCGTCATCGGCTTTATCATCACCATTGGTGTGACTTGGGGCTTCTTTATCTACGCCGTCGCCAGTGGGCAACTAATCGCCGGCACCGCCAGCTTCAAACAAGCCGTCATCGGTGCTATCATCGCCACCATCTACGCCGCCATCTTATTAGCCATTGCCTTCATCCCCGGTGTGGGCGTCATCATCACCGCCATTTTAGGTATTGTTGATGCCATCTTTGCCATTCTCTGCGAAATAGGCAAAGCCGAATCCTCTGTCAGTGGCCTAAAAGCTTTATGCGGCGGTATCGCTGGTGTTTTGACCCGCTACTTTGCCTCATCACAATCTTTGCTCGCCGTTGATGGTATCAACCCCTTCACCGGCAACAGCCAAACCGATCTGCTCATCATTGATGATTTCTACACCGCCCCCCTCGATACCGAAAAAGGATTTGTCGTTAATAACGATTTCCGCATCAACCTCCAAATGCGCATGCACTTCTACCCCATCCCCACTGACCCCGGCCAAAGCTATTACACCTACCTGCCTGGCTACAACCCCGACTATCTGTCACGTGTCAACATTAACTATAACCTCGGCGGCGCCGCCGCCGCCCCCACCGCCCTCCAAGCCGAAACCCCATCCAACCTCGCCATCTTCAGCCAAGGCTACGCCGCCCAAGCCAGCCAATACGCCCAACAAGGCAATTTCGCCGCCATCGATACCGGCATCACCATCACTGGTAGCAACGCCCAGATGAACTTCTACGAAATCTACTCCCCCGGCACCAATTTAAACTACGACTTCACCCACACCAGCAGTGGCCTTAATTTAGCCCCCCCCGAAGATGAACTCATCCTCGGCATCGGTGTCGCCGTCCCCGCCTACTTCTGCTCCGTTGGCGTCTGCAATGAAGAATACAACCCCATCGCCTTCACCCAAACATTACCCCTCGACCAATCCGTCTTCGATATCTTCCCCGCTACCGTCACCGAATTCTACAACATGGATTGGGACCCCCGCCTCAAACCCCCCGCCGATCAAGATGGTGATGGCCTCATCGGTCCCCGCATCTACGGCAACAGCAATGACCCCGATGATAACAATTGGGATAGCGATGGTGATCGTGTTAGCGATGGCCGCGAATGGGAACTTCTCTTTGACAATTATGAACTAACCGGCTTCAACTGGATCAATATCAATACCGATGATGCTGATAATGATGGCCTTTGCGATGATATGGAACTCCGCCTCGGCACCCGCGTCGACCGCGCCGATACCGATGGTGATGGCCTCCTTGATGGTGAAGAAGTCTTCCACCAAGACCTTTGTGATAGCAATAACAACGGCGATCGCACTGAATGGCTTGGTGGCTGGACATTCACCTACAACGATGCTAACGAAACCACCCTCGCTACCTCTAACCCCCTCCTACGTGACACCGATTTCGACGGCTACAGTGATGGCGTCGAAAAACAACTCCACGAACTCAATCCCACCCAATTCAAACTCCATCCCCAAGCCCCTAACCAACTCCTCGGCCTCGACTTCCAATTCTACGACAATGAGTTCGCCGCCCCCGGCGAACGCGTCTTCCTCGAAGGAGCCGTCACCAACGATTACAACCTACCCGTCTACGTCGCTGGTGACCTCTTCATCGATACCACCCCCCTCAGTGGCGGCATCATCCAAGGCGATCTCTTCCTTTATGATGGCCGCACCATCGGCTACTCCCCCTACTTCGATGTCCCCCTCGGCCTCACCTCCCAAGAAATCAATATCCCCGTCTGGGTCGAAGCCCACGTCTTTGGCTCCCAACTCGCGCCCACCGTCAACTACACCACCACCATCGCCGACCAATTCCCCCTCATCATCGATGCCGATGACCCCGTCGTTGCTTGGGATGTCAACACCCCCTCCCATGTCCGTGCTGGTAGTACCATTATTTTGGGCGGAACGGCCGTTGACCCCACCTCCTACGTCACCTCCGTCGGCATCTTCAACCTCGATAACGTCACCGTTGCCGGCACAGAAGTATGGGCCGCCAGGTGGCAAGTCCCCGCCACCGAAGGCCGCCAAACCGGTTTCGCCTTCGCCTTCGACTCCGGCAACCGCTTCTCTGACTACGTCGAACAAATCTTTATCGTCGATGGCACACCCCCCACTCTTACCGGTGACCAAGCCAACACATTAACCAGCGCCCAACAACGGAATGACGGTCGCTGGCAAATGCGCCTCACCGGTACCACCCAAGACCCCTTGGTCGATGCCATCTATCCCGGCAGTGGTACCAATAACGTCGAACTCTATGTCGAACCATATAACAGCAACTGGCAAAGCGCCACCGTCGCCGCCGGCACCAACTGGTCCATCGACTACATCCTCAACACCTACCCCGAAGACAGTAGCCAACCCGCTCTTCTCGACCCCTCACAACTATACACTGTCACCGTTCGCGGCCAAGATGCCGTCGGCAACAGCACCCTCATCAGCTACACCGTGCGCATCGATACCCAAGCCCCCGAAATCACCCTCGACCCAGTCGGTGGCTTCTTAGCTGGCACCGCCCTCATCTCCACCACCAACACCACCCTTTACGGTACCGCCACCGATGCTGGCGATTATGCCAGCGGTGTCGCCGCCGTCAGCCTCTCCTTCATCCCCTACGACCTCCAAAAAGCATTCTACGATGCCCTCATCTGGCTCCCCTTCAACGATGACGAGGGAACAAGCACCTTTTCTCATGCTAGCTTTGATCAAACAATTGCCACCTCTTGCTCCGCTATTGCTTGCCCTAACGCCGGTGAACCCGGCTACTTCGGCACCGGTATCCTCTTCGACGGCGTTAACGACTATCTTTACACCCAACAACCAACCCCGCTCGATGCCACTTGGTCCTTCTGGTTCCAAACCGCCACTGATGGGCCACTCCTCACCACCAACGACCTCTCTGTTTATGTCCAAGGCAGCAATGTCTGTATCGATTTAGCTACCCAAACCGCCTGCTCCGGCCAAGTAGTCGCCGATGACAATCAATGGCACAATCTTGTTCTCCGCACCAGCAACAACTCTTTCGATCTCTACATCGATGGCCTTTTTGAAACACGGGGCTACGGCACATTAACCCCCACACCGTTCACTTTCATCGGTCATGACGACGCCTCCGCCTATTTCACCGGCTCAATTGATGACCTGACCCTCTTCCCCTATCAACTTGATACCGCTTTAATCCCCGACCTCTATAACCAATGGCAACTCGCCACCCTCGACTCCCCCGGCGCTATCTCCACCACTTGGTCCCTCACTATTCCTAATATTGAAGGGCTTTATGAAATCGCCGTTCGGGCCGAGGATGTTGCCGGCAACCGTATCGATGATGTTCCCGCCGATTGGGTCCAATGGGCCGGCCTCATCGATACCAAGCCACCCCAAACCGCAATCGATGTGCGCTACTCTGGCGTCGGTGCCACCTTGCAAACCCATTACACCATGCAAGCCGCCGATCTCCATCTCGACGCTGAAACGCTCCGCTTCTTCGAATCAGATGCCCAAGCCCAATATGGCGCCGCCTGTGAATTTGAACCCACCGGCTTCGATACCCTAGAAACCTCATGGTGGCTTGACTTCACCGGTGGCACCAATCGCCTCTATCAAGCCAATGCCACCTGCAACCGACAATTAATCTGGCGTGATGCCAGCGCTATTCTGGCCTGCGACCTTTTCGACAACTGTAGCGTCAACCAACCCCCGACTGACTACATCTACTGGACCGCCTATAACGGCGGCTATCTCTCCGACCCCGATGATACCGGCAACCGCGGCATCTGGCGGCGCCCCATCTACAGCGGCAATGCTGAACGCATCATCCCCATCGCCATCACCGACGCCTACCCCCACACATTACTCATTCACCCTAACAACCAATACCTATTCTGGCGTGTTGCTGAATCAGCCAGCAACAACATTTATCGTTCAGATATCAACGGAAACAATGTCCAAACGGTGGCCAGTTATGCCACCGGCTGGAATATCGATGACCATCGCTACCTTTTAGGTGTTGCCCTTGATGATTTGCGTAATAAGTTGTATTGGGGCAACGGCCGTTACCTCTACCGTGCCAACCTCGATGGCTCTGACCAAGAACAAATCCACACCGTCCCCCCCACCGCCCCCGAAACAGCCGTCGGCGTCGTCGTTGGCGAAATCCTCGTCGATAGCGATAACGATCGCCTCTTCTGGCTAGCCCACAACAGCGCTGGCTGCCCCGCAACCATGGGCATGAACGAACTATGGACCGCCTCCATCAACGACATCCCCAATACCGCTACCAAACTACGCGCTAACTACTACTCTGGTACCGCGCAATGCGACTACATCAAATATTCTGGCCTCACCCTTGATAAAAGCCAAAATGGCTCCGATTACGCTCTCATCTGGCGCGAAACGCCCTACTCCGGCGGCAATTCCATCAACTATCGTGCTGATATCAACGGCGCTCCCCTACAACTAACCAATATCACCCCCTTCACCTCCGATTTCAGTTTCGCAATGGTTGGCGCCGTCTCCACTCGATTAGATACCCTCTTCAGTTTCGTCATTGGCGCTGTCCAAGGCGGCAATGACGTCGGTGGTCTCAGCATTCTACGCGGTAATACCGCTTGGGAAGAAAACATCCAGTTCTATTCCGGCAACACGCGCATTCATGACGTCGCCCTCGCCACCCTAACCACTTCAGATCAACAAGAAACCGCCGACCTCCAACTCGCCAACCTCAACCTCATCAATTTAGGTGCGCCCGGCATCACCTTCACCCAAGAAGCCGTCATCCAAGCCGACCCCTTCATCCCCGCCATCAATCCCGTCTACACCCAAACCATCCCCAGCAACGTCACCTTCCAATCCGCCTCCACCGACTGCACCATCCAAAACAACATCCTAACTTGCCCTCTAGGCTATATCGGTTCCGATGAAACCTATCTCCTTTACACCACTTGGTTATGGCAATCAGGCACGACCTACACCACCACCGCTGGCGTCACCTCTCCCACCCCAGACAGTAACCCCAACAACAACTACCAAACCCTCACCACCTCGGCCCAACCAATCCCCCCCCCCCCCGCCGGTAAAGACCGCTACCTCTACTGGAACGACGACCGCACCTACCGCATCAACCTCGACCTCGGCACCACCGCCGAAATCCCCTACACCAACTATTTCTACCCTTACGGCGGTGTCGCTATTAACGACCGTTACAACTTCACCAACGCCTATGTCGGTGCCAATGAACCTCTCTTTGGCACTATTGCCCAAATTGTTAAACGGTTTACTTCTGGTAATACAATCACCTATGTCGAAGGCATGAACGCCACCCCTCGCGCCATCCACTACGACCCGCCAACTGATTACATCTACTGGGCACTGCAAAGCCCCAATGGCGGTATCTTCCGTACCACTGCCAATAGCAACAGCCCCGTCGTCCATATCGAAGTTGGCCAAAGCATCCTCTTCAACAGCGTCGTCAGCGACCCTTATCGTGGCTACTTCTACTACACTTCCCCCGATGGCATCACCCGTGCCGAAACCGCCAACCCTAACAACAAAACCCTCATCTACACCCACAATGTCGCCGCCCCAGACTACGAAGAAATCTACGATCTCTCCTTTGAACCTTACTCCGGCTACCTCTACATCTCACGCAGTGATGGTCTCTATCGTATGTTATGGACCGGTCACGAACCCCTTGAATCCGTTATCCCCCGCGCCCCCGGCGCTCTCCGTGGCGGTGTCGTCATCGACCCCATCACCGACCAACTTTTCTGGATCGATGACAATAATGTCTATCAAGCCAATCTCGATGGCACCAACGTCACTATTCGCCAAACAACCGGCAGAAACACCACCTCTTTCTTCGCTGGTCACACCGTGATGGGCTACCTCACCTCCCCCTCCCTCGATACCAAACCAACCACTCCTACCCCAGCCGAACCCCTATCCCCAGCCACCTGCCCTCAACTCCCTTCAGCCGATATGGCCACCCCCATCAACCTCAACGCAACCTCCACTTTCGCCTACTACCTCAACAATACCCATCCCCAATCCTCATTCGACCTCACCACTACCACCACCAACCAATACCAACTCTTCCTCCACACCAACAACTACCAACAAAACCTCCACCTCACCATCTCCGACGCTCAACAAACCAACATCTTAGCCGAACACACACTTCTTGCCGGCCAACACGCAACCATCATCCCCCTCAAC